>JACNKA010000054.1 GCA_014382285.1 Nitrospinota bacterium
TCTGTTTAACCTCATATACAAACCTCCTTGTGAATCTTGGTAATTGCGGGCCCGGTTATCCGAACCCAATTACAACTGTTTCACTACTTCACTTCTTTGGAGCCTCCAAGCCTCACGGCCCTTCACCTCCGACTAACCTACTACTCGTACCACTTTGTAAAAACTTTCGAACTCTAAAAAAAACACAACAACTTATAAAATCTTAAAAAACTAACGCGCTAAAAACCGCGCCAAATGGCATTAAAACAGACATCGAGATAAAAAAACTAACCGCTCCCTTTATGAAAACTTCTCCGCAAACATCGTGGATATTAAGGGGCGAATCGTGTTTTTAATTCTCATATTCTGACCTGTATTTCGAATCAAACCTTCTGCCCTTTTTCATAGATGAGGCCATTTATATGGAATTTCAAGCCTAATGTCAAGATAATATGCGCAATAATAAATAGAAAAAATGACAGACGATTATGATTTAAATCTCTCCATGAATTTAGACCCTAAAAATGGACATTTCAAGCAATTTAAAACAAATAAATTACACAAACCAAAATCCATAAAACCCCTTATATTCAAAGAGTTTTTATGCCTTATACCCACACATATTGTTACAGTTAATTTCCATATAACATGCGATAGCTATCGGTATTTCATACTTTTTAAATTTAGGAAAAATATGAATTTTTATTCTGTTTTTGTTCTCTAACCAAATGGGCAGTAAAATACCCCCGGCAACGGGGAAAAGGACAAAAAGCCCTCAACCCAGTTTTCACATTCGCTCATAACTTTTTACACCCGTTCTTACATTTAAAAATTATAAGAAAATCGTTCGTTATAAATGATTTGCCTTTTTTTGTTTTGTCGATATAATCCTGCTTTTTCTGGCAGGGCTTACTTATTGATGCTTACCTACACTTATGAAAAAAAATCGTATCGCTCTTTATCCGGGAACTTTTGATCCGGTTACTTTTGGCCACATTGATATTATGCGCCGGGCCATGAAGCTCTTTGACCGGCTCATCGTCGCCGTTGCGCTGAACCCGAACAAGCATCCTTTATTTTCTCTGGAAGAGCGGGTGAAGTTTATTAAAAGTGCCACAAAAAAATTCAGCAAGATTGAGGTCATTCCTTTTGATAATCTATTAATCTCGCTGGCACATTCAAAAAAAGCTTCTGTGGTGATAAAGGGACTGCGGGCCATCACTGATTTTGAGTTTGAATTGCAGATGGGTCTGATGAACCGAACACTCGATGAGTCTATCGAAACTTTATTTATGATTCCCAGCCAGGAATATTCTTTTCTAAGTTCCAATCTGGTCAAGGAGATCGCTCGGCACGGAGGCGATGTTTCAAAACTTGTACCCCGTGATGTGATCAAGGAGTTGAAAAAAATTACTTTATGAAATTTTCCCAACGCATTCAAAACGTCAACCCTTCAATGACACTAGCCATTGATGCCAAGGCTAAGGAAATGAAAGCCCGTGGCGAAGATGTCATCGGCTTCGGGACTGGCGAGCCCGATTTCAATACCCCTGAGCGCATCAAGCAGGCCGGCATCCGGGCAATAGAAAATAACGAGACCCGCTACACCCCTGCGGGTGGGAGTGATCTTCTCAAAGAAGCCATCATCACCAAACTGCAACGGGACAACGGACTGGGTTATGAAAAAAACCAGATCCTCTCTTCGTGTGGAGCTAAACACTCCTTTTATAATTTAGCCCAGGTGCTTTGGCAGGCAGGAGATGAAGTCATTATCCCGGCTCCGTACTGGGTTTCTTTTCCTGACATGGTGACCCTTTCTGGAGCCAAGCCCGTCATCATCTATGCCGGAGTTGAACAGGGTTTTAAAATCACTGCCGAACAAATTGACAATGCGGTCACGCCTAATACGAGAGCGATTGTTATCAACTCGCCTTCCAATCCTACCGGCTCCGCTTATAACAAGGATGAACTGGAAAAGTTAGCGGAGTGCGCTTTGCGGCACAATCTATTGATCATCTCGGATGAAATTTATGAGCAGATCGTGTTCGATGGATTCCATCACACCAGCATTGCGTCCATAAGCAAGGAAGTGCAAAATCAGTGCGTGGTGATCAATGGGGTTTCTAAAAGCTACGCGATGACGGGCTGGAGGATCGGCTACATAGCCGCCGGAGATCCCGAGATTGTAAAACAAGTCAGCAAGTTACAGGGACAAAGCACATCCAACCCCTGCTCCGTGTCACAAGCCGCCAGCATCGAAGCCCTGATCGGCCCTCTGGATGAAGTTCATGAAATGGTCCGTGAATTTGAAAAACGCCGGGATATCGTTGTGGAACGCTTGACACAAATTCCTGGAGTCTCCTGCAATAAACCGACAGGCTCGTTTTATTCCTTTCCAGATTTTTCCGGCGTCTACGGCAAGAAGGATATGAACGGCAAGGTATTGGAGGGGTCGTTAGACTTTACCGACTATCTGCTATCGGCAGAGAAGGTCGCCATCGTTCCCGGAATAGCTTTCGGAGCAGATGCGCACGCACGCCTGTCTTTTGCCACTTCGCTGGAAAAAATTGAGGCGGGAGTTCAACGAATAAAAGACGCTATCAATAAGTTAACAGAATAACCCGGAGCACCCAACACCTCCCTCGCATAAAATTCTTCCTTAGCTTTCATGCCGGGGTGCTAGAGGATCGGGTCGCCAGATGCTTTAGGCTCAATAACCACATCGTCTTCTTTTAAGCTATCTTTATGGTCCTTGATTCTTTCCTCAATCTTGGGCCGGCAGCGTTTGGCTTTGCAATTGCCCGTTCCCACGCCGATTGCTCTTCTCAAAGCTTCAAAGGTCAACAACCCTCCCTGAATAGCGGAAGTAATTGTTCCCGCCTTGATGCTTCGACAAAGGCAAACCTTTTTAAGGTTATCTAAAAACTGTTTTTTTGTTTCCAAAATATATAAGGTTCCAGCTATGATCCTTAAGCTGGATAGTTTAATTGTAAAAATACATTCTAATTAAGGAACCAATTTAAAAATTGATTTGTTAAAGTACTGTTAAAGTTTTGGTTTAACAAAACATGACATCGCACCTTAACTTCCACTCTCTAATATAGACCAGTATTGGTGAAATTCCTAACTCTTAAAGAATCAGGCCCTCTTCTACTCTCCGCTCTCAGCGGGGTTCTTCTGGTTCTGATATTCCCGCGTTTCAATTTTGAAACTCTGGCCTGGTTTGCCTTCATCCCTCTTTTTTCGGCGATTGAAGCTAAAACCCCGCAACACGCGGCCTTGTCAGGATTCATCACCGGCATGGTTTTTTATACCTGGGGCTTGAGCTGGATCAACAACACCCTCATCAACTACGGAAACCTTCCTCAGGTTGTGAGTTTCATGGTTCTGGGGCTTTTAGCCGCCTACCTTTCATTCTATACGGCACTATTTTGTTATCTGATAAGAAGGGTCTGCAAAGATAACCGGGGGCTACTTTTCCTGTTTGCGCCGGTTCTCTGGACTGCGCTGGAATACATTCGCTCGACTCACTCCGAATACGGGTTTTCCTGGCTGGGGCTGGGCTATTCCCAATTCCAAGCCCTGCCTGTCATTCAAATGGCTGAGATCACCGGCGTGTATGGCATCTCCTGGCTCATCATGCTGGTCAATGTCGGGCTCTACCTGTCCTGGAAAGCATGGGGGCGGGGTTCGGGCACCAACATGGGAGCACGGTTTTTATCGGTCACAGTCCTTGTTCTGGCCCTCTGGGGTGGATATGGCGGCTTGGCACTAAACCGTGTGACCCAAGCCCCCAGTTTAACGGTCGCACTGATTCAGGGCAATGTTGAGCAGTTCATGAAATGGAACCCGGTTTACCAAAAAGTGGTCATGAGTAAATACCGCGAACTGACCCTCAAGGCCGCGCAATCAAAACCTCAACTGATTGTATGGCCGGAAACCGCCATGCCTTTTTTCTACAATCAACATGCGGCAGGCACCGAGTTCATTAAAGACCTGGCTCGACAAACACAAACCCCCATTCTATTCGGCAGTCCCTACCGAGAAAACAAAGGTGGAGACACTATCCACTACAACAGTGCCTACCTGGTGTCTGAATCCGGTACCACGCAAGGCCGTTACGATAAAATGCATCTGGTTCCGTTTGGCGAGTTCGTTCCCTTCCGAAAATTATTGTTCTTCGTGGAAAAAATGGTGGAGATGATCGGCGACTTCGGGCGTGGCAACGAGGCAACATTATTTGATGTGGCGGGACACAAGGCCGGGGTCTCAATCTGTTATGAAATGATATTTCCCGACCTGATGCGGCAAGCAGTGAAAAACGGCGCTCACTTTTTAATCAACATCACCAACGATGCCTGGTTCGGCAAGAGTGTGGCGAGCTACCAGCATATGAGCATGGGGGCATTGAGAGCAGTGGAAAATCGTGTGCCCATCGTTCGTGTGGCAAATACCGGGATTTCGGGAACCATCACGGCTAACGGCACTCTTCAGGATGAAACAGGACTTTTTGTCGAAGCGGCCAAGATCACACAAATCACCCCGCGCCAGGGAAGACTCACCTTTTATAGCGCCTATGGCGATGTCTTCAGTTGGCTGTGTCTGCTCGCAACGGGACTATTGGCGGTTGCATCCAGAAGAAAAATCAGCTGACAACCTACCGAGATAACTCTTTGCTGGCAAGTGAAAGCCTTTGCTAGTTGCCACCGGCCGCTGGGCCGGTAAGATGATTCAGCAATAACTCCACATTACGGTCGCCGGGTTGGGCGCTGATGAAGCCCTCGATATCGTCGGGACCGGCGCGGGCATCGCCATCAACATCTATTCTTGCCGCCAACACCATCGGGCCTTCAAATGCAGTTCCCGGCATCATGATGTCCTGCGGCCCTAATGTAAACTCATAGGGTAACTGGAGATCGGGGACACGCTTGACCGCAAGCGGTGGACCGCGCTTTACTCCTTCAGGGCGGGCAAAGATAAACAGGGTACCGTTTGTGGGGATCTTGCTCTGGAGTGCCTCGCTCACGCTGACCGTACCCTGTATGTTGTAGGCCTCTGCCTGGATCAGGTTATCCAGCACCAGCTGGACGCCTTTTTGCCCGCCAGTGATTTGTACTTTGCCTTCTACATCACCCGGACTTGATTTTCTGTTGCCATCCTGGTCGAGGCGTGCGGTCAGGTTCATGCTTCCTTCAAACTGGGTTCCCTCGATCATGGTGTGCAGTTGCCCAATCTCAAACTCAAAGGGGAACTCGAAAACACTGTGGCGTTTAACTGCCAAAGGAGGCCCGGCATCGACACCTTCTGGACGGGCAAAAATGAACAATCCAGCACTCGGACTCAAACTCACTTTCAACTCAGGGTCGAGCGCAATCGTGCCGGATACATCGTTGTCATGGATAGTGGGATCGGCCTTGCGGGCCAGTTCTTTTTTCAGGCTTTCGGGCAAGGGATGCTCTTTCAAGTCCCGGTCGCACCCTGAAACTAATATAATTATCAAAAAAAACCAAAATAACGCTAATCGTTTCAAAATCTTCCTCCGATAAGAAGTGCATACAAGCCGAAGAAATAAACCTTGGGCTGGGTGCTTGACATCTTAAGTTATAGATTTCATTAATACTATTAAGACCCAGTTCATAAATTTCATTCGGCCCAAAGGGCTGAAACCGACCTGTAGTGTTGATTCATCAACCGGGCGGAGGTGCCAAAATTTCATACCTCCAAACCGGGCAAACATCGCCCAGGTCGGCCTTAAGCTTGGAGTGTAACATGTTTCACGAAGTCAAAATATTTGATAAAAAGGGCAAAGTCAAAAAGGTTCTTTCCAGCAAAAATCTCAGCGCGGAGTACTGGAGCTCGTTTTTTAACAATCCGTTAACTGAAGCAAAGCAAAAAGGCAAGGGCCGCGGACAAAAACCGCAAAAAAGTGCAGATTGCGATGATGAAAACCTTGAGTGATCTCGCTGACTTTAATCTTTAGAGCCTATACAGTTTTTATTGGGATAATTTTGATTACTGGCTAACTCCTAATCCTCCACCAAGGTAGAGTTGGTACAATTGAAATTACCCCATACGTGGGAGGCGACTCCAGGAGGAATTGCCTCCCACGTGCCCCAAATTCTTTACCCCCGCTTTTCCCTCTATTTTTGATCGCTCCTAAAAATACAACGCGTTAGTCAAGTGCCCCCAAAAGATGCTATAACTCGTTATAACTAATCCAATATTATCTGAAGGTATTAATGAACCAAAAAAGAAAATTTTGATAACGGATGATGAGAAGTCCACCACTCTGCTTTTGACGGCAATATTAAACAAAGGTGGGTATCAGGTAGAAACTGCTCATAACAGCCATGATGCCATTTTAAAAATACATGAATTTCACCCTGATTTAATCACCTCAGACATCAATATGCCCGGACTCGATGGAGGTGCTTTATTACCTATTATTCGTGCGTGGAAACCCCATATTCCGGTTTTGGTAATTTCAGGAAGCATCGACCCCGATATTCAAAAGAAATGCTTTGATAAAGGAGCTTCCGGTTTCATTGCCAAACCTTTTGAAAAAACCTCATTGCTGGAACAAGTGCAAAAAATTCTCGCTGGCGAGGTTCCGGCATATGAAATTTCAGAAAGCATTATTAGTGAAGTGGAACTGGCAATAATAATTCTTGAAAGAGAAGGATTGATCACCAGAGAGCAATCAAAAGAAGAGCTTAATAAAGTAAAATCTATGCTGAAAAAATAACAACACCCCGACCATCACCTCACCCTTTTCCCATATTTTTGATGGCCCCCAAAACTCCTGGCACTTGACGAGCCTTGACCTGTTTCAATTCTGGAATATGAAAGTGGTGACTTAAAAAATGTTCCAGCGCCTGTGTGGATTTATTACGAATGCCGGGCCCGTGCTTCCATAAATATACAATCAAACCAAGTTGTGCCATCGTGGCAGGGCCACGCCCAGTGCTACGGGAGGGTGACGTAGCTTGACCTTTTGTATATTCACTTCCCCAGCCCAAACTTTTGAAATGATCGAGCAGTTCGTCAATCTGTTCATGGGAGAGATCCCGGGCAGAGGTTTCTCCAAACAGCACGTTCAAAACCCCGCGATACAATTGATCGGTCAGTTTTAAATCGCGTTTGGCAATATGAACTTTTGCAAGCTCGGTTCGACTCGGCCCGCCACTCAGCGTGGGGCCAGTTTGTAAAAGCTGTCTCTGGTTAGCTACAGTTTTTTTCGACATGCCGACATCCTCCAAAGTTCTTATCTAAAATATAAGTCGAAAAAAGGGAGCTGGCAACGGGGGATTGGTAAGCTATGAATTTAGAAGGAAAAACCTGATCAAACCTGACGGAAGTCTTTGCCCTGCAAGTGGACTTTCTTGCACATTTCCATCAGGCGGGAAAAAATGCGCGGGCCGATTTTTTCTTCCAGAGTGTAGCGGGTGCTGGCGCTGGAGAGCCCGGCTTTTTTATTATCTTCCCGACCGATTCCATTATCCAGCTTGTCTTTGAAGTTGGTGGTGACCAGTGTCACCTTGTCATCATCGTTGTAGCGGGTCGAGATGAAATGATCGAGAATGGTCAGTTCCCAATCCGTGTTCCTGCCTTTGGCCAACTCGTCGACCACCAATACCTTCACTCCCACATAAGGATTGATGAATTCGCCTTCCGAGATATCTTCTCCATAACCATGGCGGATGTCGCGCAGCAGTTCAAAAAAGTCGACAAACTTGCATTCGACACCATGTTTTAAAATCAGTTCCTTGATGATGGATACGGCAAGATGGGTTTTTCCCAAACCGGGTTCGCCCATGAAAATAAGACCCTGACTGTACTGGCCTTTCATCTGAATGAACTCTTTGATGAACGTACGTGATCGTGTTAAAGCGTCTTTCAACGATCTGTGCCGGAGCGTACCCACTTCATAGTTATCCAGACCCTCATGCACAAACTTTCCGGGAATTCCGGCGTGATTGAATATTTTTAATTTTTTGGAAAAATCGGCGCACTGGCATTCGCGGATTCGGGAAATGCCGTCTGCATCCTCCTGCAAAATTCTTCCTGTTCCCTGACAACTTTCGCAATCGAAACACTTGCACGCTTTGGCCTGAACTTTGCCTTTCACGTTGGACACGACATACTGGAGGTCGCGGCAGGTGCTGCAGTTTATCGCCAGTTTTGTTTTCATGACAGCGACCGTTCCATTTCTTCTTCAACAAATACTTTGAGATAGCTCAAACCTATTCGGGAAGATTGCCGGGTGTTGTCAAATTCGGCGACTCCGTTTTCGATGCCGCGACAAACAACATTGACCGGAATACCCCGTCCTTCCCATTGTTGAATGAGATCGTAATCGGTGGCAGAAAGGGCCAGGCCGGAATCTTTCAAAGCGAGAAAAAACTGTTCAACGGTGACAAGATAATTTTGGTTTTCTGTATTCACGAAATTAATCAAACTAAGGAAAGAATACTGCTCATATTACCCCCCTCATCCTAGCCTTCTCCCTCCAGGGGAGAAGGTACTTTTTGCTTCCTCTCCCTTGAGGGGAGAGGATTGAGGTGAGGGTGATTCAATAGTGTTTTGCAATTGCCACCAACCACTGACCAGCTAGGTTTTAATATCCAGAATACTACCCAGCATTTCGTCATTGGCTTTAATGACATTGACATTGGCTTTGAACGCCACCTTGGACACGATCTGATCGACAATCTCCTCGGTGATATCGACGTTGGAACCTTCGAGAAAACCGGACCGCACCGTGCCCAACCCACCTGCTCCCGGGTTGCCAACAACGGGCGCACCCGAGCCAGCCGATTCGTTATACAGGTTACCGCCTGCCGCTGTTAATCCTGATGGATTCTGAAAACGGGCAAGTGTGATCTGACCGACCGCTTCCGGGTGTCCTCCTACCTGAGCAGAAACTTGTCCGTTAGCACCAACGCTGATCCCGGTATTATTACCCGGTATATTGATCGCCGGAACCAGAGCGTTGCCGCTGGCATCAACAATATTACCTGCACCGTCTTGCTTGAAACTTCCCGAGCGGGTGAAGCTGGTGCCTCCGTTCGGATTCGTCACCTGAAAAAAACCATCACCATCAATAGCAAGATCAAGTGGGTTGCCGGTAGGAACCAATGAACCCTGGGTGTTGGATTTGGAAATGTCGTTGACCCGGGTACCACCTGATTTATTTTCAACGCTGTTGACATCGCTTTTCTTGAAACCAGCGGTGTTGACGTTGGCAATATTATTGGCACTGTTTTGCAGTCTTTTCGAAGCGTTGCTCAACCCCGATAACGCGCTAAACATTGGACCTAGCATGGTTGCACCCTCCTTATCCTCAGTCTTAGGAATATAGGACTTTTTCGGAATCTTTCAAGGTTGCTAACTTTTTCAACGGCAATAATGAAAGGCTCATGGCCGTTTCATCACAATTATCTTTATGCAGGCAAGCCTGGCAATCGTTCCACACCTTTTGCGGTAATTGTATTTTATCTACAATTTCGAATCCGAATTTAGTGAACAGTGGCACCGCATAAGTGAGAACAAAAGCTGTGTCGCAATCGTCCCGCAACAAAGCCCGTTCAATACTGCCCTGAACCATTTTGGTGGCGATTCCCTGCCGATGATAACGCGGGTCCACACCGAGTGAGCGGATCTCAACCAACTTGTCCCAACCAAATTTCAGGCTACAGATGCCGACCACCTCATCCTGCATTTCGTACACCAGAAAATCGGCGATGCTTTGCACGATTTCGTCCAACGTGCGGAACAGCATCTTGCCATCCTCAGAATAGAAACAGATCAAATTCTGGATGGCGTGCGCGTCTTCTAATGTAGCTTCTCGTACCATATCTGCACAAACCTTAATCGAAAATTGTCCCACCACTCGCTGTGGGGGCGGCTAAAATTCATTAGCCTTTGAAATATCGACCGGTAATTAAAAAAACTTTTTTTATAAAAACGGTGATACTACAGTATCAGGGAATATGGGGAAATAGTCAACGGGATTTAACAATGGGAATCCTTCTAACTACTCAATTTTGCTTATAAAACGGAGTTTAAAGCCGAGACAACTTTTATCCAGCCGAAAATGCTATTGCCAGTCGGCAGTATGTGATATCCCCTTCACTTGTTTTACCCTTGCAGGGCACGAAATTTGATGAAGAAAACATCACGCATGCCCCGAAGCAACTGTGTTAAATGTCAAGCATTGGAGATGAGATTTTCATTCCAGAGTGTTT
>JACNKA010000083.1 GCA_014382285.1 Nitrospinota bacterium
AAACACTCTGGAATGAAAATCTCATCTCCAATGCTTGACATTTAACACAGTTGCTTCGGGGCATGAGGGCTGAGGAAGAATATCACACGCGGAAAAAATGTTAACGGATTATAGTAAGAAGATAAATAATGCTCGCGGGTGTCTACCCCTCAACAAGAATTTGGGCTCCTGCTTCGGCAACGGCGTGATCGTTTTCCACGGAAGAACCTGATACACCAATCGCACCCACGATATTGCCTTCTTTATCTTTCAGAGGAACTCCGCCGGGGAAGGTGATCAGTCCATCGTTAGAATGTTCGATGTTAAAGAGCGGACCACCGGGTTGACTGAGTTTGCCAATTTCTCCAGTGGGCATATCAAAGTAGCGTGCGGTTTTGGCTTTTTTAATGGAAATATCGATGCTACCCAACCAGGCACCTTCCATTCTAAAAAATGCTTTCAGGTTGGAGCCGGCATCGACAATGGCAACATTCATCTTGCAATCGATATCGCGCGATTTTTCAGTCGCTGCTCGCAAAACTTTTCTTGCACCTTCATCAGAAATATCTTTAGTTGAAACCTGTTCCATTTTCTATTTTCTCCGTGTTGAAAGTTTGATTTTTAAATTCGCAAGCCAGTTCCATAAGCAAGGAGAATAACACAAACCCCCTCAATCCCCCTCATCAGGGAGGGCTTTGCATAACCCATCAATTGCTGGCTCCATACGCCCGAATGACAAAAACCACAATATTCGTTGTCGCGAGCGACTGAAAGGAGCGTGGCGATCCAGGTGTTTGTTTTGTGCGACCTGGAACCTGGATTGCTTCGTCACTATCGTTCCTCGCAAAGACGACTTACGCAAAGGTCTCCTTATCCGGGGGAGGTTGCTATGGGTAATTGTAAAAGGGGCAATGAAACCTGTTAGCTTGATGGGTATAGACTCAGTGGCTACGCGGCCCTCCGCGTTTAGCATCCTGCCAATGCTTTTCCAGTACTTCAAGAGGAGTGTCCTTCAGTGCTTTGCCGCTCTTGGCGACTTGCTCTTCGATGTATTGGAAACGTTGGATGAATTTGTTGTTGGTGGTGCGGAGGGCCTCTTCAGCGTCTATCTTTTTGAATTTGGCGATATTGACCAGCACGAACAAGATGTCTCCCAGTTCTCCTTCGATATCGGCTTCTTTCCCTGAAAGTACGGCTTCTTTGAACTCGGCGACTTCTTCGTCGAGTTTGTCGAAGACGGCGGTGATTTCATCCCAGTCGAACCCGTGTTTGGCGGCTTTTTTCTGTAACTTTTGCGCGCGCAGGAGTCCGGGCAGGTTTTTGGGGACACCATCCAGCACTGATTTTCTGTGCGCGCTGCTTTTTTCCTGCTTTTTAATTTCTTCCCATTGTGTGACCACCTGCTCCGGGGTTTCGAGGTTGCCATCTTTAAAGACATGCGGGTGACGGCGCACCATTTTTTCGCTGATGGTTTGCACCACATCTTTTATATTGAACTCGCCTCTGTTCTCAGAAATTTTAGCGTGGAATAGAATCTGGTAGAGCAGGTCTCCCAGTTCATCTTTGATTTCTTCGGGATTATTACCATCCAGAGCTTCCAGTGTTTCGTAGACTTCTTCGACCAGATAAGGTTTTAAACTTTCACGGGTCTGGACTTTATCCCAGGGGCAGCCGTTTTCGCTCATCAGGGTATCGACAATTTCGGTTAGTTTTTTGAAGTCGGTCATTTTTTTCAGGCTAGAAATTTTAAGATGACTGAGTCGGCGAGATAGAGTCCTTTGCGCGACAGGGCCATGTGGTTTTGCTTGAGTGTGATCAATCCTTCGTTGAGCAGAGGGTCGATCACTTTGCCGTAAACTTTTTTAAAGGATATCTGGAAGCGGTTTTCAAAATCTTCAATGGCAATGCCCTTGAGACGGCGAAGGCCCAGCATAATGGTTTCGCCCATGGCGTGCAAGGGCGTAAGTGTTTCGGTGGATTCCACTGCCGCTCCTTCGGCCTGCACTTCGCGGATATAGCGGGAAGGCAGATTGGTGTTCTTGAAACGCTCTCCGTTTAAATAGGAGGAGGCACCGGCACCGAGACCGAGGTATTCGCCGTTATCCCAATAATTGAGATTGTGTCGGCTCTCGAATCCCGGTCGGGCATAATTGGAGATTTCATATTGTTCGTAACCCGCCGATTGCAAAGTTTCAATTGTTAGCTGAAACATTTCCAGTTGGGTATCTTCGGGGGGCAATTCGAGAAGGCCGCGGTCCTGTAATTTGAAGAAGGAGGTTGCGGGTTCGATAGTCAAACTGTAGGCAGAAATATGGTCGGGTTTCTTTTCCAGTGCCTGGTGTAAATGTGATTTCCATTTTTCCGGGGACTGACCGGGGAGGCCGAACATTAAATCGAGAGAGAGGTTGTCGAATCCGGCCAGGCGTGCCCGATCTATAGTGGTGTGGATTTCCTCCTCATTGTGCACACGTTCCAGAAGTTTCAGTTCGTCGGCATCAAAAGATTGCACACCTATGCTGATGCGGTTGAATCCGGCGGAGCGGATCTGTGCCAGAGTCTCCTGTTTAACGGTTGCCGGGTTGGCCTCGATGGTGATTTCGCAATCTAAACGGAGGTTGAAATGATTCTTCACCCTGCCGAGAATTTTATCCAGGCTTGCTGGAGGCAGAAGGGTGGGGGTGCCACCACCGAAAAACACGGTGGAGACCGTTTCTCCTGCCAGTCGCGGCGCATAGTGATCGATCTCTGACAACAGGGCTGAAACATAAATTTCCGACTCTTCCCGGTTTTCTGGGTGAGAATTGAAATCGCAGTAGCCACATTTATGCAGGCAGTACGGAATGTGAAGGTAGATTCCCAGAGCGGACATGGTATTATTAATGGGTGAAAAGTGTTCGAAACCATTTTTAACCGATTTTAGCTCACAGCGTGGAATTTTTGCGAACTTTATTGATAGTCAATCCCACCTTAACCGACAGATAACTATGACAGATCCTTTCAAGTCGGGTTATGCCAGCATTGTTGGCAGACCCAATGTGGGTAAATCCACGCTTTTGAATTGTTTGATGGCTCAAAAGGTCGCGGTGACTTCTAACCGACCTCAGACCACCCGGAACAAGATCACAGGAGTTTTGCACCTTCCCGGTGCGCAGATCATATTAGTCGATACGCCGGGAATTCATCAGTCCGACCGGACCCTGAACGAAATGATGGTGCGGGCCAGTGTCAGCACTTTTTCGGATGTGGATCTGATTCTGGTTATGTTGTCTGCAGATGCAGGATTTTGCGCTGACGATGAGTTTGTTTTGAATTCCATGCGGGGCGTTAAAACAAAAAAGGTGCTGGTGATCAATAAGATTGATCTGGTTGAAAAGTCCACTCTTCTTGCGTTGATAAATGAGATGAATCAGAAGTCGTTATTTGAAGAGATCATCCCCATATCGGCGTTGAAGGAAGATGGGCTGGATCAGTTAAAAAGCCTGATCTTGAATTATCTGCCTGAGGGCCCGGAATATTTTCCAAAAGAAATGGTGACGGATTGTCCGGAAACCTTCCTTTTTGGTGAGATCATTCGTGAGAAAATTTTAAAGCTCACCCGGTACGAGGTGCCGCATTCGGTAGCAGTGGTGGTTGAAGATATGTATGAGCAGGATAATGGCGTGGTGCAGATCGATGCCACGATTTATGCGGAGAAGGACTCTCAGAAAAAAATCCTGATCGGCGAGGGCGGAAGCATGTTAAAAAACATCGGACGACAGGCGCGCCAGGAAATAGAAAAACGTCTGGGTGCCAAACTATTTTTGAAACTGTTTATTAAAGTCAAAGCCAACTGGAGAGACCAGAAGCAGGCAATAAAGGAGTTCGGTTATACCCATGATTCATTTTAAAACCGATGAAGAAATAAATACCATGAAGGAAAGCTGTCGGCTTGCGGCAGAAGTCCTTATCATGATTGAACCCTATGTGAAGCCCGGAGTGACCACCGAAAAGTTGGATCAGGTTTGCCACGATTACATCGTGTCCCACGGAGCGGTTCCCTCACCGCTCAACTATCGAGGGTTCCCCAAAAGCATTTGCTCTTCAGTTAATGAAGAAATTTGCCACGGTATTCCTTCGAGTCGAAAACTGCGTAATGGAGACATTGTCAATCTGGATATCACCACTTACTTGAAAGGTTTTCATGGGGATACCAGTCGCACGTTTTTTGTCGGTTCACCGCGTAAACAAGCGGAGAAATTAGTAGATGTTTGTAAGGAAGCATTGCAAAAAGGTATTGAATGCGTCAAGCCCGGTGCTCGACTGGGTGACATTGGTGCAACGATCCAGCAACTAGCTGAAGGCCACGGCTATTCTGTAGTGCGCGAGTTCTGTGGGCATGGCATCGGGAGTAATTTCCATGAAGAACCACAGGTTTTGCATTATGGAGATTTTGGCGAAGGTCTGGAAATTAAAAAGGGCATGGTGTTCACCATCGAACCCATGATCAACCTGGGTAAGCCAGATTTGAAAATCCTTTCCGATAAATGGACCGCTGTGACCCAGGATGGCAGTCTCTCCGCGCAGTTTGAACACACCCTTTGTGTTACCGATACCGGCGTAGAAGTCATGACCCGCCTTGATGGCCGGACCGGGTTCTGACTTTTTTCTTCTTTGCAGTCGTTAAATTTTAAAAATAAATATTTGTATTGAATCCTGAATAGGTTTTTAAGGCCGACACATGACTCAACCCCAGCGCGGACATTTGCTCCTCATAATCTTGTGCGCCACCGTTGTACGTGTTGTCTATTTTATTCAATTTCAGGATAATCCTTTTTTTGACCATGTCCTCCGATACTCGGATCAGGAGATTTATTACGAGGGTGGCCTTGCCTTTGCTCGAGGGGACCTCATGGCAGTGGCTCCGGGGTTCGACAACCATTTCTCTCCTGCGTATCAATATTTTCTGGGGATATTGTTTCTACTGTTTGGTAGCAAACTGGAGGTTGTCTGGATTGCTCAATTTTTGCTTGGAATATTTTCCACTCTCTTGGTGTACTCAATTGCCTGTAAGTGTGCTTCTAGAAAAACTGCGTTAGTCTCGGCACTTCTTTTTACATTTTATTCTCCCAACTGGTTGTACGAAGGTTCTCTTTATCGTGCTTCGTTAATCGTCTTTCTTGAATTGGCGGCATTTCGACTTTTGCTGGCTGTGCAGAAACGACCCGACCTCTTTCTTCTTCTTTCAAGTGCTGTGGTGTTGGGTTTATTCATGCAGGTTCGTTCTAATAATGTGCTGATTTTGCCAGTAGCTCTTTACTATTTGTGGAAACAAATAGAAATGGAAGGGCAGAGTAAATGGTTTGTTCTTGGTGGTTATGTTCTGGTGATTTCGATGGTGTGCGCTCCGGGACTTCTTTGGGTCAAGGAGGTGCGGGGACAATGGGGTCTTTATGATAAAAGTGGCCCGGAAAATCTTTTACTATCAAACACCATTGATCACCCTGTCCGGACGTACGAGCATAATGAAACTTATAGAGAAGTTTTAGAGTCTTTGCCGCTGGAAACAGGCCCCATACTTAAATATATTGTTAATTCCTTTTTACATCATCCGCTTGACTTTGCTTTTCTTTACCTCAAAAAAACATACTATTACTTCAATAATTATGAGATACCGGTCACCGTAAATTTTTATTTGTCTCAGGAATTTTCCCCAATTCTTGGGTGGGGAATTCCCTTTGTCGTCATTAGTGCAATGGGTCTTTGCGGTGCAGTATTGATGTGGCGGAGGAGAGGGTGGACCTCTTTGCACTCATTCTTTCTGGTAGCATTTTTGATGTTTATTCCATTCCTGGTTCTGTCGAGATACCGACTGTACTCAGTTCCATTTCTATGTATATTCTCGGGTTATTTTCTAGTCACTTTTAAAGAGTGGTTCGGTGAAAGAAGATGGAAAGCGGTGGCCTCTTCTTTAGTTTGTGTGATGGGGTTGGGCCTGTTGTTTAAAACGAGTCCTCTACCTGAAGGAGAAATTCGCATAGACGACTTGGCGAATATAGGGTCTGCTTACCTGAATAACGACCAGCTTGAAGACGATTTCATGAGTTATATCTATTACCGAAGAGCTAATGAATTGTCGCAGTCTCTCGAAATCAGTCAACAAAAACCCAAAAAAATACGCAGGTTATTTCACGATTACCAACTTTTTCAGGCTAGAAAGTTTATTCAAGGTGATGAAGGAGAAAAAGCATTGGACTCTTTGGAAAGGGCGCTGGCTTATGATTATAGCGTATCAAACACTCATCATGTTTATGCCAGAGAACTTTTCAAACATGAGATACTGGGTGGGGCTTTAATAGAGGCACTTAAGGCCTTAGAGCTTCGTGGAGACTCAAAAGAAACCCATTTACTTCTTGGAGCTATTTACAGCAAACTTCCCTATTCACCCTATTGGTTAGTATTCCACTGGGAAGAGGTGTTGGAGCAATTGCAAGGTTCAGAATATGAGACTTTAAGTAAATCTCTCACTCAGATCCGAAATCAATTGGGCTTGTCCGATTCTCTGGAATCGTTTTCCGGGGCTGAACATAAAAATGAAATTCTTCATCTGTTGAGTCCGACCCTTTCTCCAATTATAGAAGTTTCTTTGGATCCTGTTATATCTTCGGACGTGGATCAACAATCTCCACAGGAAAGTTTGAGTTATATGATTATGTTGTATCAACGTTTGTTGTTGTTTCCTGATGCGCGAAAGGCAGATATTCATTACCAGTTGGGGATGTTTTACTGGAAAAAAGAAAACCGACTTTCTGCTGCAGTGTATCATCTGGAAAAAGCCTGGGATATGGGAAGGCAATCTCCTCATCTTCCCGAGCTGATTGCACTTGACGCGAAAAGCCTTACCTTTGATGACTCAAGGTAAGAGAATAAAAATTAAATATTTTGATTTTATTTTATAATTGATAGGTCTTATCAACTCAAATAAGATTCTGGTGATTTTACAAACGTTTACCTTTGTTTAATTTGTCATTACTTAAGGTTGATTATAGGCGCATCTTAATAATTATATTTTATTGATATGAATTATCATTCTTGAAATTATTTCTAACTCGTTGCAAATAAATAAATTGACATGCATTGCTGGTTTGCTATTATTGAATCAGAAAAAACAATTTATAAAATCCGGTTAAATATTCTGGAGGGACTCGATGAAGGGTGATAAAGCGGTAATCAGTGCTTTGAACGATGTGTTGATGGCGGAATTGACGGCGATCAACATTTATTACATTCATTACAAAATGCAGATGGACTGGGGTTATGAAAAACTCGCGGCTCATTCCCGGGAAGAGTCCATGGGAGAGATGAAGCATACGGATCTGATGATTGACCGGATTCTTTTTTTGGATGGGGTTCCGAACATGCAGAAATACGATACGGTCCTTGTGGGAGATAATGTTGAAGCGCAATTGAAAAACCAATATAAAATCGAACTCGCCCATGTGACCCGCGTTCGCAAACATATCAAAACGTGTTTTGATAAAACTGATTTTGTCTCCAAAGAAATTCTGGATGGTATTCTTGAAGATACAGAAGAAAGTGTGGACTGGTTGGAAACCCAGTTCACCCGCATAAAGGATATGGGTACTCAGAATTATCTGGCTGAAAACATGAATAAAGAGGGTAATTAGAAATTAATGGGTGTCAGCCGTTATAAGGCAACCTGCTTCATTCTTTTAGAAGATTGGAGCAGGTTTTTTTTCGTAATTTTCACAAACACCCCCCTTGTCGTGACTCTTTAATGTTGAGTCCACTTCTTCGCGGAGGGCGAACTTCTCCAGAATAGACAGTGTTTTCTGGTTTTGGTTCGAACTTTTTCTACAACTCTCCACCACTCCGCGTGGGGCGAGTTTTTCGTCTCCGGCCAAAGATTTTTTGGCTTGGGTTCGAACTTTATCTCCGACCCTCCACGCTTCGCAGATTTCGATTTGAACATGTCTGTCAAAGGATAAAAAAATAACCGGCATCATTTTAATCTGTGGAAGCCAACGAAACTTTTGCTGATAGAAGGAAGTTTTTTTGAGGTTAAACGCGTCTTATATTTTTGTTATTGATAAGGATTATCAAGTTCATTTTTTTGCAAGAACGCTATAATTAGAGCATAAAAACTTGCTTGCCTCGCGCCTAAATCACATAACTATTTATAAATAAAAGGTTTATCGTATTTAAAAATATGTCTGTAAGTGTTGACAGTCTGGGTTTTATGCGCTATATTGATAATAGTTATCAATACCAAGGAGAGGTCAATGCGAGAACAAAGCGTAAAAATTTGTAAGGGGCCGGGTTGCAGAGCATGGTCTTCTGACCGCATCGCTCGTGAGTTGCGCGAAATTGGTGAAGCCCTGGATCTGGAGGGTGTGAAGGTTTGTCGTGTCCCTTGTATGAAAGTTTGCGGGGGTGGTGCTTCTGTCCGCGTTGATTCACAGCCTGGAATTGTAAAGTTGAGGGACGTTGAAGATGCGCTGACGGTCTTGGGGATCAGCGAAGCGGTGGCAGTTGCTCAGTTGGCATAAGCTGAAAAAAATTTACTTTTTTTAAAATTGATAATGGTTATCAAGAAAATATAGACAGCCTTTTTTATAAGGCTTTAAGATAAGGGAGCTAGTTATGAGTGTGGCGATTGTGGGCGGTTTAGATCGATTAAGAAGGTCCTATGAGAAGAAGTGCAGGGATATGGGTCATCAGGGTAAAGTATTCAGCAAGCGAATCCCTAAGCTGGCCAGCCGGATGACAGGTGTTGGCGGAATTGTCATTTTTACTGGCACGGTTGCCCACCCCATGGTTGAAGAAGCAACACGGGTGGCGAGGATGTGGGGCATTCCTATTGAGCGTAGTCACTCCAGCGGTGTTTCCGCTTTAAAGCGTTGTCTGGAAGGTTTTTCCAGGAATGAAGTGGGTGCATGAGTATTTTTTCCGAGAGAAAAATGACTATTGATGGAGAAAATAATAATCATTGACTTAAACCTTGAAATCTCGTATCATTTTTGAAAATCATTTTCAAAATAATAAGGGAGTGGCTAAATACTTTCCTGGATAGCAGAGCGAATAGCCCGCACCAATTTTCAGGCAGGCTGTATCCGCTCGTAAACCAAAGGGCCTAAATCGGGTAAAAATATGATTGATACGTTTATCTCTGGCATTGAATTGATGGGAAAAGGGGGCGTCATGATGTACCCCATATTCCTGGCTTCTGTCATTGCTGTTGCCATTATTATTGAGAGGTTGATGTTCTTTAAGAAGTGCAACGAAAATCCGGATGATATATTCACGGCTATCAAAGATTTAGTGCGCGATGACAAGCAAGTTGGTGCGGTGGGTTCATCTGAATCCACGGAGGGTCCGGTCTCGCGGATGTTGAAGGTGGGGTTGCTGGCGCGAAAAGAACCCCTGTGGAAACTTGAAGAGAAATTAACGGTCAATGGTCAGGAAGAAATTCATGGGCTGAGGAAAAACCTCAGGGGTTTGGAAGTGATCGCCACCATTTCTCCCCTTATGGGGCTATTGGGAACGGTACTCGGAATGGTAAAAGCATTCAACAAGGTTGCCCAATATAAGGGGCAGGTTGATCCGAGTCTTCTGGCGGGCGGCATTTGGGAGGCACTCTTGACGACTGCGGCGGGTCTTGCTGTCGCCATTCCTGTTGTCATCATGCTCAATTATTTTGAAAGAAAGGTGGAGGCTATTTCCTTCCTGCTGGAAAAATACGGGCAATATCTGGTTCACCACCTCCATGAAGAACGAGACAAGCCGGCTAATGGCAATGACTGCGATACCGCCAAGCCAGGTCAATCCGAATTAACTGGACATAGGTTGTAAAAGGAAATGCTACGGCTATGATTGATTTATCCCCCTCTCATAGAAAACGCTTCGAGATTGATATGGCACCGCTGATCGATGTGGTGTTCCTGCTTTTGATTTTTTTCATGCTCACCTTTGCGATTCAAGGCCAGGGGCTGGCTATCAGTCTGCCCGAGGGCGAGGAAACGGCACAGGAAAAAGAGGTGAAGGACATCATTGTCAAAATCGACCAAAATAACAATATCCATTTGAACGACCTGCAAATCCAGGTTGATTCTCTCAAGGATGCTTTAGGCAAAGAATTGTCAAACCGGCCAGACAAGCTAGTGGTGATTGATGCCGCGCCCAAGGTGAAGTACGGACTGTTTGCCCGGGTTCTGGATATTTCACGCGAAGCTGGCGCGGAAAATTTTTCAATTATAAAATAATGATAAAATTTCCATATAAACAGAAAAAGTCGTTCAGGCTCGACATGATCCCGATGATCAATGTCGTGTTCCTGTTGTTGATCTTTTTCATGTTAACGGCCACCACCCCAACCAAGAAAAATACGAAAATAGAGCTGCCCGAAGCCAAGACCGCCGAGAAAAATAGCAAGCAGTTTCTCATTATGACAATTGATAAAAATGGCTCCCTGCAACTGGATGGCAGGGCGATCACCCTCGATGAGTTGCCGGGCCAACTGGAAAAGAAAATCAGTGAAAAAAAGAATACGGTGATTTCCATCCACGCGGACAAGGTCATCGAATTCGAGCTTTTCGGTAATATAATCGCGATTGCCAAGCAAGCTGGTGCCGAAGACTTCATGTTAGCTACCGGGCAGACAGAACCCGGAAATGATTTCTAATGCTGAGTAAAACTATGTTCAAGGAAAATTCTATAGTGTATTCGGTAGTTGGCTCCCTGGGGGTTCATCTGTTGTTCACCTTGGGCGCGGGAAGTTTCCTGTTGAATATTAATAACAGCATCACTTCGCAAAAAACTTATAAACTGGAATTTGTCAAAAGGAAAGCTCCGCCCCCGGTCAAGAAGGAGGTAATTCAAAAAGAACCCGTTCGTCAGGAAATTAAAGTGGCGAGCCTGCAACCCAAGGCCGTTCCGGTGATGCAACCGAAGACGATTGTCCGGCAAACCAACGTGGTGCGATCCGTTGTCTCCGTTCCGAAATCCGTAGCAATGCGAGTTCAAAGGCAAAAGGCCCCTGTGATGCAATCGGCAGTTATTCACAACTCCCGCACAACAATGACCAGGCGGGCGACAAACATCCCCAAGGCCAGGTCCTTCACGCCTGCGAAGACCACATCAGGAAAAGGCAGTACTAGAATGGCCATGGTTCAGGGGGCGAGCCATTTCATACCCCGCAGCTTGCCTGAACGCATTACCCCGTCAGGCAGTTCATCGCCTTCCCGGTCAACTCAGGGCCGAGTGACTCCGATACAAACCGGAGTGAAGCTGGCATCTTTATCCTTGCCTAATGCACGTGAGGTTCCGAATATTGTCGATAGAGGTGCTTTAAAGGGTTATATTGGCCGGATACAGCGCAGTATCGAAGGCGCGAAGCGATACCCCGAGGCCTCGCGTAAGGCCGGACGGGAGGGTAAGGTGAAAATTCAGTTTACCATTTTAAGAAACGGGGAAGTGGATGACATTAAATTGCTCACTCGAACCCCCTACGAAAACCTGAATCAGGAAGCCATGGCCGCGGTTCAAAGAGCCGCCCCTTTTTCTGGCTTTCCTGATGGCATGCTGGAAGAATCATTGCGGGTCATTTTGCCTTTCAGGTTTGAGTTAAATTGATGTTTGGCTCGTCAAGACAAAATATATTGCCCCTCCCTTTATCCATAAGCATAAAGGGGAAACGTAAATTTTTAATTGGTTATCGAGGTGGAGTTCCCATGATACGCAGAAACATGTTAGCCATAGTTATGCTGGTCTTTTTTGCTTTCGCCCTTCCCTGTATGGCTGAAGTGAATGAAGTTGATTCCAATTTTGACGGTAAAATCGATCAATGGCAGTATGTCGATGCCCAGGGAAAAGTCGTGAAAATCGAACACGATGGAGATTTTGACGGCAAAGTGGACCAGGTAGAATATTTTAAAGACAATAAAATTTTGGAGCGTGTTGAATTCGACCGCAATAAAGACGGGGAAATGGATCATATCCAGTACTACGAAAACAACGGTAAGCTTTCCCGGGTGAAAAAATCAAACAAGTATGACGGCAATTTCGATTGGGTGGAATATTTCAACGCCAGCGAAAAATTGACTCATATTGCCATTGATGAAAGTGGCGATGGGAAAGCTGACACCACCCAGTTTTATGATTCCTCGGATAAACTTGTACGACTAGAGAGCGATTCAAGCCATAACGGGAAGGTCGATAGGTGGAGTTATTTTCGGGATAATGCAATATTGGATCGCACGGCCTTCGATACCAGTGGCGATGGAAAGCCGGATCAGTGGCAGTTTTATTACGATGATCAAATTTTGAAAAAATCTGAGTATGATACCAACGGAGATGGGAATGCCGACCGGTGGGAACACTTTAATTCTGCCGGAAAACTTGTGAAAACTGAAATAGACCGGAATTTCGACGGTAAGGTCGATATGACCCAGAAAAAGTAAACCCTATTTAAAGGGGTTGATGAGGGCTGACGGGGTTCTAATTTTTTCCCGCTATTTTGATAATGGGACTCATAGTTATTATTAATTTTGATTTGATTAAAATATTATTTCCAAAGGAGAAAGTCTAATGAAATTAAGTTTTTTTAAGGGCGGGTTGGGGGCTTTAGTTTTGCTGTTGTCTCTTTCCGTCGGCTTAGCCTCTGCTGAAGACCAAAAATCCTCTGAGGCTCCAACAACCATTGAAATCGTCGATGACACAGAGACGACTCGACAGCAGCTTTTAATGGAAGAAATATCGATCATTGGTTCTAAGTTTAAAATAACAGATATTGCGGGTTCTGCCGCCTATCTGGATGTGCAGGATATACGTCAACACGGCATAGACGATGTGAACCGAATATTGAGAAGGGTTCCCGGGGTCAACCTGCGGCAGGAAGACGGGTTTGGTTTGTTCCCCAATATTTCCCTGCGTGGTGTGGACTCCGCAAGAAGCTCGAAGGTGACGATCATGGAGGATGGTGTTTTAATGGCACCTGCCCCTTATTCTGCACCTTCCGCCTATTATTCACCCACGAGCGGCCGGATGTCGGGAATTGAAGTGCTCAAGGGTTCAAGTCAGGTAAAGTATGGACCGCACACAACGGGTGGTGCCATTAATTTCCTTTCCACGCCAATTCCTACAACTGAAAAATATTATTCAAAAGCTTCTTTCGGAAGTTTTAACGAAGTGCGCAATCACTCATACTTCGGTAATACAACTCATACCGATGCAGGAAAGTTGGGCTACGTGATTGAATATTTTGCAAGAAGCAATAGCGGTTTTAAAGAACTGGACACCAACACGGCTGACCTTAGAGGTGAGGCAGATACCGGGTTTAGAAAACAGGAACCCATGATCAAAATGTTTTATGAACCAAAATCATCATTGTATCAGAGGTTTGAGGCAAAGTTTGGTTACACCAATCTCGATGCAAACGAATCTTACCTTGGACTTAGCACGGGTGACTTCATTAACAATCCCTTGCGCCGATATTCGGCATCCCGGTTCGATGAAATCGAGTCCACTCACTTTCGTAGCTCTTTACGCCATTTCCTTGAGATTGATTCAGATACCAGCCTGGTCACCACGGTATATGGAAACACCTTCAATCGAAACTGGCAGAAACTCGACAAAGTAAACGGTAATAACCTGAGCGTTGCCTTGGCTGGTGGCAGTGACCTGTCTGTTCTAAAAGGAGAAGCGGCAGGAACCTTGTCACTACGCAATAACAACCGCACCTATTACTCGTATGGAGTAGATAGTAACCTGACTCACAATGCCGAAGTGGGCGAAACCAAGCACAAGATCGAACTTGGCCTTCGTTATCATTATGATCAGGTTCGACGCAACCAATGGGATGAAACCTATACCCAGGATGCCAACGGATCTATAACTGCAGTCTCTGTAGGTGGTAGAGGGAGTCAAGGGAACCGTTTGCAGGGAACCCACGCCACGACCATGAATGTTCAGGATGCGATCAAATGGAAAAAGTTCACATTCACTCCTGGTGTCCGGTTCGAGTACATTTCAGCATCTTATAATGACTTTACCGCAGGCACGACATCAATTATCAATGATGGGGACCGTGACTACCTGGTAGCTGTTGGAGGCGGGAGCTTGAAGTACGACCTGTTTGACTCCAATGGGCAAGATCTTGACCTGTTCACTGGAGTCCATCGAGGGTTCTCTCCCCCAAGTCCCCGTAGCGGAATCCAAAATGGGCTCAGGGAGGAAACCAGCGTCGGTTATGAAATAGGCGCTCGATATAAAGACGCCCCCAGAGCATTTTCAACTGAAGCCATTTTCTTCTTGACCGATATCGACAATCTGATTGTCAATAGTTCGGTCGGTGGCACTGGAAGCGGCAGCACCGTAAACGGTGGGAAGGTGCGAAACCTGGGCCTTGAACTCCAGGCAAGTTATGATCATGGCTTGGCCAAGAACTGGATCGTACAAACTCCGACCTATATTGCATTCACCTACACCGATGCAACTTTCAGGGAAGATGTCAGCTCCACGGATCAGGAATCCATATTTGCCGGGGCAAAGAAAGGCAACAATCTTCCATATATTCCTGAATATGTAGTCAGTTTTGGCTTCGGTCTGATTTATAAAAAATTCGCGGTCAATTTTGATGCCAATTACACTGATGAGGCTTTTGCTGACGGCTCGAACCTGGGTGTTCAAAGCAACCCCGAGACGGCTCAAGCGGATGAGCGGTTCGGAAATATCGATGAACAGTTTGTCGTTGATGCCGCAGTGGGTTACCAGATCAACAACAAAGTACGACTGTTCTCGAATTTTAAAAATATCACCAATTCGAGTTACATGGTATCCCGGCAACCCCATGGCCCACGGCCGGGACTGCCGTTCTCGATGATGGCGGGGTTAGAGGTCAGTTTTTAATTCAGACCCCCCTCCAGAACTGATATTCTCATAACATGGGAGGAACCGAATCGGGCCTGGGCTTTTGTCCACGGCCCGATTCTTCCCATCCTCTTTCACATATATAATTTTTTCTTATTGAGAAAATTTCCGCTTCTCTCGCAAAAGTAGTAGTCCAGGTCATCACATCCCATCAATCCCCCGTTTTTTTTTAACCAACCCAAGGTGATACGTCCCGGCCCTATGAAGTCGTGACAATCTTTAAGTTTCCCTTGCAGGTCGAGTCAGCCATAGTAAAATGAAAAACAAAAAATTGTAAAATGCTGAAAATTCACACCCCAAAGACTTTTATGACAGTTCGACACTCTTGTATCAGGAAAATAATTTTCCTTTTTCTGGTTTGCTTCATCACATCTTGTGCTGTGCTTAAGGAAGAAAGGACCTTTTCCAAGAGCGGTCTGACGGTTACTTTCCGTAGCCTCAATTTTTTGGACGATGTTCAGAATGTTGAATTTCGATATCCCATCATTCTTTCGGAAGAACAGGTGCGCAATCACCTTCTTTCTCTTTGGCATCGAAATATAGTTTCACCCGAGAAACCCAAGCCAGTATTTTCTTTTGACGAAGTCACCGAACTGGCGCCCCTTTTTAAAACTGTTCTGAAAAAGGTAGCGCCGGGAAAATACCTTCATTTCATATTTCAAGCATCGGGAGGTCTCACCGAGGGGCAAGTTTTCGCTGCCAGCAATAAAATCCACTGGCGCTTTTTAAGAATCAACAACACAATTTATTCCAACGATCCTTTAAGACTTCGTAAACCCACATGGGAACTGGTTCGGATGCATGGTCAGGCGTATCAAAAGCTTCAAACCGGGGGTTTCAAAAAAAGCATAAAAAATTGGATCATCGCCGATACCAATCTGCCTTTTCCAAAGCAACGGTCTCAACCCCTGTCACCGACTAAAACGTCTCCCGGAAGTTTGACACAATCCAAAACCGAAAAACCCGAATTGAAACATAAGCTGGATACTCTGCAAAAACTTTTAGATGCGGGACTGATTGACGAAGGTGAGCACAGGAAAAAACAAGAAGCCCTGCTGAATCAATATTTCGAGGTTCATGATTAGCGGGCTGTCAGACTTGGCGCATTGTGGCGTATGAAATATTCTATCTGTCCGGAAACCCTTGAGTTCTATCCTTCTTCCCTTGCTAGCTGTTAAAGGTTATACTTTCCTTTGTTATTTTACTCTTCCATCTGAGGACTCATGAAAAACGTAATTTTCGTTTTTGTCTTGCTGGTTTCAGCCTGTGCTTCTTCCCCGTTTAGTGGATCGAATCCCTTTGAGCATACTGAGCTTCTTTTGGAGGCAGAGGAAGCCCTTGGTGGGGTGATCAGTGATTCGGGGATTCCGCAAGCGCTTTTGGCGCAGACCAAGGCCATTGTCGTGTTTCCAAACCTGGTGAAGGCGGCGGTGATCGCCGGGGCTCGCGTTGGGAGAGGGGTGGTGATCGTTCGTTCTCCGAAGACGGGGGAATGGAATCCCCCGGCTTTTATCAAATCCCGGCAGGCCAGTTGGGGAATCCAGGCCGGAATTCAGCAGGCAGAGTTGGTGCTTTTAGTTGTGACGAACAAAGGACTCAAACAATTATTTAAGAGGCAGTACAGCCTGACAGAAGGTCCGCAGATTGCTGTCGGGCCGGTGGGGAAAACTCTGGATCTGAACCTGGACAAGCTTCTCAATGAAAATGATATTTTAGCCTATTCCCGTATCAAGGGATTGTTCGCGGGGCTTTCCTTTGAGGGGACGGTTATTTCTTCGGACAAGAACGCCAATTACGAGTATTACCAGCAAGCGGTATCCAACCGCAGTCTGCTTAGCGGGCAGGAAGACATTGAGATCCCCGAATCAGGTCAAGCGTTTCTAAAAAGAATGAACCGGCTGGCAACGCCAGCTGGTAATGAGCAATGACTCTAGTTGGCGAGTACCGGGCAACACCCGGTGGTAATGGGCTCTTTCTAGCGAGCAAGAAACTATCTTGGCTTGACGAACCTTTGTTCAGTTGCCTCCCCTGCAAAGGGCTTCTATAGCGTCCGCTACTCTTTTTAATCCTTTTCCATCAATCAATTTTTTGCCAGCCTGGCTCATTTTTTCGCGAGTCTCAGCGCCAGATTGCAGGATTTCCGGCAGCCGGTTTTCGTCCCAGGAGTCGGCCATGCCAAGGTTCATGGCGGCGCCGTGTTTTTCGGCACGGTCTGTTTTTATTGCCTGATGAGCTACCTGGTTGATGACAAAAGCGGGAGTGCCCACAGCCATGGCTTCATGCAGGGTGATACCTCCGCCACAGAATACGGCATCATGAGTGAACAGGGTTTGCGCCATTTCTGATGTGGACTCCAACAGTTTTACTTTTTCATTTTTGCTTGCCAGATCTTTCAAGGCAGAGATGTTTTTGCTTCCCGGGCCTGCAAGAAGGGTTATGGAAAGATTGGGCTGAACCCGCAAAAGTTTTTTGGCAAGTGCTGGTGTCAGGCCATGCGGGTCAGTGCCTCCAAAAGTGATCAAAACCGATTCTATAGACTTTTTGAATGCGCGTTTTTTAGAGTGACAGGTTTCAAACTCTTCAGCGAGGACGGCATAGTTGTGACCAAAAAGGGCAGGTAATCCCGTTGATTTTTCTTTATCCAGATTGCAGTCGATCAGCAGGTCAACGTGGTTACGACCTTCTCCCAGGTCTTCAAAACTAACCACTGCGTTTTTGTTTTGCCGGAGCTTTTTGATAAAGGCAGTTGTGGTGTCCTGCATATCCAGAATAACAATATCTCCACTTATTTCTTCTGCATCGTTTGAAGTTTGGTGCGGAAGTCCATACCGATCCAGCCAGATTTGGGCTGGTGAGTAATCGGGTATGAAAAAAGAGATGTCGTTTCCCCGGTCCCGCAGAGTTTTTGCGATATGAGACTGGCGGACCAAATGGCCCATGCCGTGGGAGAAAGAAGCCTTACAGAAAATCGCGATTTTTGCCATAAGAGTTTGTTGTGCTACCGGAGCCAGCAGGCTCTTTGAGCCGAGATAACTATTTGCCAGCCAATGAAAGTTATTGCTAGTTGGCCCCACGCCTAGTGGCGGTTGATTCTTTGTAGTATTTCCTGGTCGCTAAAAATAACATCCAGTTTCTCCTGCCTTCGTGCCTTGAGAGCTTTTGGAAGACGTTTTAGAGCCATATAAAAGGCGACCCAGAACCGGCTCTTCATGCGAAAGAGATCACGGATCAGGAAAAGCGGAATATAAAACAGGAACTGATAGGTCAATGACGGATCCAGAATATTCTTCCAGACAAAAAGATAATTGTTGCGTGCTGAAATCAACCCGATCTGCCTCTTCTTTTCCTGACGGGTGATGGTGGATTGTACCTTATGGTAGGCGACAGATTTAGGTTCATAGAGTACTTTCCAGCCTCTTTTAAGAGCGCGGTAAGAGAGGTCAATCTCCTCATAATACAGAGGGTGATAAATAGGGTCGAATCCCCCCAGCTTTAAGTAGCCTTCCCGGTCGACCATGAAGGCACCGCCACAGGCAAACAGGGTTTGGCTGGAGTCATCCGGCGCTTTTTCGTAAAGATAAAAATGTCCGTTGCGAAAATAACCTCCACGGTTGCCATAGAGAAATGTGGTCCCATCAAAGGCGTAGAATTTTCCGCTGACAGAAAAGGTGTCTTTATCATCCTCAAAATGTTCTGCCAGATGATAGAGGGCATCTTCATCGAGTTTTATATCGTTGTTCATCGGCATGATGAGGCGGGACCGGGACAAGCTGGCACCGAAATTATTGGCGCCATGAAACCCGTAATTGACGGGAGTTTTTTCTGCTCGTATGGTGGGAAATTCCCGGGCCAGAATTTCCAGGCTATCATCGGAACTGCAATCGTCCACCACCATGATTTCGTAGAACCGTTTTTTATCGTAGGCAACGGACTTGAGAACGCTGGGTAAACATTCGCGCAAAAGTTCTCTGCCGTTCCAATTGGTGATGATCAAGGTGATATCAGGAATATTCATGAAAGCATCTGGTGCACAATTTTTAATATTTCGATCTCCCCGTTTAAGGGGACTTTATCCTTAACGGTTAAACTCAGCGCTGTCTTAATGGCTCCTTGCCAGTGGCCTTGATAAAAATCATCATCTGTAATGATAACCCCTGTCTGGGTTTTTAGTAAATATTCACGAATGGCCTCAAATTCATAAAAATCGTGGCGTTCGCAGGTGATGACAGGTTTGTGGCTGGCGAAAGCCGAGCCCAGGGTGGAATAGCCGCCTTTGGTGCACACCACATCAACACTGGCTATGAGATCAGGGAAATCGAACTGGTCGTCTAATATATAGAGTCCGGGCACCGCCTGCTCAATCGGGTCACGAGTCAGATACAGGCAGTCTTTATTTTGTGGCAGGTTTTCCCATAACACGGAATGAGTGCCTAGCAACCCGAGATAAATGAAGACCAGGGTTTTGCCGGCAAAAGAGGTGTCCAGATACCGCTCAAGATCTTTGCGGATGTCCTGCCCTTTTTGAGCCAGGAACCCGACTTCCTTACTTTTTTCGATCTGCAAGGTTGGTAAATGACATTGTGGAAGTATGTGCAGGTCGGCGCAACGATACTCTTCTTCCAAAACTTGCAATAAATGTTTGTGCTCTTCAGCGCCGGGGAGGTGGGTGTAAATATCATGCCAGGTAAAATTCCCGATCAGAATTGATGGGATGCCAAGATCATGCGCTGCCTTGACCGGCATGCTGGCTACATCAGAGATAACCATATCCACATGGTTGTCGCGCAACCAGTTTTTTTCTGTATCTATCACCGAACGGTCTTGGAAGTTTTTAAAAATTCTGAAGGTCTCTTCAGAATCAACTTCTAATGAATTGGAATGTCGGCATCCCGTATCCACAGACTGCGGCCAGTATTTGAAATCACCTTTGAGAAATTTTGTGAACAAATCTTGCGGGATCTCTGATTTTACGTGTACGTTAAAATCAGAAACGAGTTTGTTGAGAACCGGTATGGAGCGGGCGTAATGTCCGTATCCATGACCGCTGATGTAGTAGGCGAGGTTTTTCACTAGGCGTACCCCTCCGGGGCATGAAGGCTAAGGTGGGGGTACAACATGGACCAGTGTGACGCTGGACTCAATTTGCAATGGCCTTCATTGGCGAGCAAAGAGTTGTCACGGCTTGACGAGTGATTGCCCAGTCCCCTTCCACGGGAGTGGGGCTATTTATCTTTTTTCGGTTTGTAATCGAATTGGCAAATTTGACCCAACTGCGCAAACAGGTTGCTCAATTTTAGATCGACATAATCCTGTCGGGCTTCAAAGGGGATTTTGTCAAAAGCGCAGGCTGTCTGAATATAGTCGGTTCTGCCGAAGCGAATGAAAAACTCAGCAAACCAGCATTTTTTCATTTTATAGACCCAGTTTTTTTCGTCGGCTTTTTTATGTTCCAGTAGAAAATGTTTCCAGACATGGGTTTCATCCACTTCGGGCTGGTGATTTTCGATAAAGGTTTTAAACGGATTTTCAGACGCCTTCTCCTTCTCGATCAATTTGTCGCGCTGAGGTTGTTTCCATGCGGCAAGTGCTGCGGTGATTGCCAACCTGGCTTTATCCATTCGTATATTGGCATCATCCAATACATTATGCGCATTGTAGATGAAAGCCGCAACGGTGGTGAGGTATTGCTCTTCCTCATCCAGGTCGTTGCCATTTTCGTATTCCCAGATATCTATAAATCTTTTGCGAATGAGTGCCTTGTCGACTTCTGCGTCTTCAACCTGCAGGTGTTCAAGAATGGGATCAACGCGTTGTCCGACACTTTCGGTATCGGGACTGGCCTGACTTGCTTCTGTTTTTTCGTTCATAATGGCTTTCAGGGAAAAACCCGTCGTGTTTTGAATTAGGATGAATAATTTGATTTGCCAATTTCTTTTCCTAAACTATCATAGTCGGGTTTGAAGTGGCAAGGGGCTTGATGCTATAAGGCAGGGTTGATTTGTGCCCGGATTGGAGTGAAAGGACTGGATATATGGATAATGGGAATTTTGATGTTGTAGTTATTGGCTCTGGAGTCATCGGCCATAGCATTGCCTTTCGCCTTAAACAGGATGCACCACACCTGAAAATCGCGGTTTTGGGCGATCCTGTTAACTCCCTTCAGGCGTCTCGGGCTGCGGCAGGGATGTTGGCCCCTTTTTGCGAGTGCGACAAGGCCGACCGGTTTTTCAGGTTTTGCCGGGATTCTCTGGATAAGTTTCCCCTGTTTTTAGCAGAGTTGGTTTCGGTCAGTGAGGTTCCTGTCCATTTTTCGGCTGCGGGTTCTTTGATGCCCGCCTCGAATTATCGAGACACCTGGGAAGAACGGAAGGCATTTTTTCTCCGTGAAAACATCCCACATGAAATATGGAGTATGGAAAAGGTTCGCCAGAAGGCACCTTATTTAGCGGAAGACTGTGGCGAGGTGATGTGGGTTGGGGAGGGACAGGTCAATAACCGACAAATGCACGACTCGCTCATGCAGGCTTCCAGAAAGCTGGGAATTCATGTTCTGGAAGCAAATGTTTCGGGTTTTATCCGTAAAGATTCGACCCTCGCATCGGCGGTGACGGATTCAGGGAATATTTCCGGAGAGAAGTTTGTTCTGGCTTCGGGGAGTTGGTCTTCGCAGTTGGCCCGCGTGCTGGAGGTATCTATCCCTCTAAAACCGATTAAAGGGCAAATGTGTCGGGTGCAGTTGGACGATCACTTCATGGACTATACCCTGCATGGACGGCTGACTTATATTGCCCCCTGGAGGGAAGGTAATGGATTTGTGATTGGCTCGACCATGGAAGACCGGGGTTTTGACCCATCTATAGAAGATGAAGTGATCGACAGGTTGATTGACAAGGCTGCTGAAATTCTCCCAGCTCTTAAAACAGCTCCCTTGATTGAATCTTGGGCGGGATTGCGTCCTGCCGCTGAGGACCTGATGCCCATAATGGGAAAAAGCGCAAAGTATGAAAATCTGTTTTACTCTTCCGGTCATTATCGCAATGGAATTTTAATGACTCCGAATCAGGCTGACTATATGTCTGGCGTGATCAGGGGTACTCTGAGTGATGAAATTCTGGAGTTCTCTCCCACTCGCTATAATTTGTGATGAAGGTTTTTTATGAGTCCTGAAATTAAATCCGACCTGGTTCGTGACTTGCATCATGTCTGGCACCCTTGCACCCAGCATAAGGACACCACTCCGCCGATACTGGTAGAGAGGGCGGAAGGCATCTATCTTTATGATCGGGAAGGCAATCGGTATATGGATGTGATTTCTTCCTGGTGGGTCAACCTGTTCGGCCATAATCATCCTCGACTCAACGCAGCTTTGACCCGGCAATTGAAAAAAATGGCGCATGTGATGTTTGCCGGTATCACGCACCAGCCGGCTATAGATTTGGCAGAAACTCTGGTGAACTTGTCACCTGCGGGACTGGAGAAAGTATTTTTTTCTGACAATGGTTCCACATCGGTGGAAGTGGCTCTGAAAATGAGTCTGCAATACTGGCAGGAGAAAGGGCAGCCGCAAAAGACGCGGTTTGCTTATCTCAAGGGGGGATATCATGGCGAAACTCTAGGGGCTCTTTCTGTATGCGGCCTGGAAATTTTCAGAACAAAGTTTGAAAAGGTTCTTCCCGAGCAATTGCCGGTACAGGGGCCGGACTGTTTTCGCTGTCCCTATGGGTTACAAAGAGAAACTTGTAGCGCTGAATGCTTCGAGCCGATGGAAAAAGCGTTGACTGAGAATTCCGATACTGTTGCCGGGGTGATTGTAGAACCTTTGGTGCAAGGGGCTGCGGGGATGATGATGTATCCGCCGGTCTATTTGAAGAAATTGCAATCGACCTGTGAGTCGCTTGGAATTCATATGATTTTTGATGAAATTGCCGTGGCTTTCGGGCGCACCGGTTCTCTTTTTGTTTGTGGGCAACACGACCTTAAACCAACTTTTTTGTGTTTATCAAAAGGGATCACCTCAGGTTACCTTCCGTTGTCTGCCACACTGACCACCGATGAAATCTATTCAGCTTTTTACGGCGAGCACCAGGATCTTAAAATGTTCATCCATAGCCATAGCTATTCGGCGAATCCACTGGCCTGTGCAGTGGCTAACGAAACCCTGAGTATGTTGACTGAAAACAATTTTCTCGAAACACTGAAACCCAAAATCGCAGCAATGAGCGAATGTGGCAAACAGTTTGATGGAATGGAAGGCGAGTTTCGGCAGACAGGCATGATCGCGGCGTTGGAATTGCTCGGAAAGAATAAAGAACGCTTTGCTTTTGAAAAGCGTATCGGCTATCAGGTCTATCTCGAAGGTTTAAAGCGAGGCGTTTTCATGCGCCCTCTGGGAGACGTGGTGTACTTCATCCCGCCTCTGGTCATCAGCGAGGAAGAGATAGAAGTCATGCTGAATACGGCCCATGAATGCATCAATGCGGTTTTAAAACCAGCGTGACGCTGGACCCAATATGTCACCGCTGTAAAGGTTAGGTGATTCGTTGACAAGAATGGTTATGTTTTTTACAAAACTCAGGAGTCAAATATGTACGAGGTAAATGTTAAGACCGGGTTTTCCGCCGCTCACCAGCTCAGGCTTTATGATGGTAAATACGAAAACCTTCACGGCCATAACTGGTCGGCCCAAGTCACGGTTGAGGCCGATGAGTTGGACGCTATGGGAGTCGGTATCGATTTTGTGAAATTGAAACAGATGGTGGAAAAAATTCTGGACAAGCTGGACTATCAAAACATCAACGAAATACCTCCCTTCGATGAGTTGAACCCCTCGGCAGAAAACATTGCCCGCTGGTTGTTCCTCAAGCTCAAGGAGCAAGTCAGTTCACAAACTACTCGTGTGAAACGGGTGGAGATCTGTGAAATGGAAGGCTGTGGTGCCAGCTATTTTGAACCTTAAACGGATTGTGTTCTAGGGGTTGACCTCATCTTTGCCCCTATAAGACTATTATCTACTTGAAATAGTCTTGCTTCTGTCCGTCAAGCTATACCCCCCTCTCTCTTATACACAAGCCTAAATTGGCTGTTATTTCCTATTCCCTCCCGCCAGATGTTTTAACTTATTAAAAAACAATTAGTTGTGGTTGTTGCGACTTAATTTTTAGAGGCTGCCGGCGATTCCATAACCTCCTATTAAATAAGGGATAATAGTATTTCAAGACAAATATGGAATAAATTTATTTAGAAAGTTATTGACAAAAGTAATTGATTTATTTATAGTTATTGCATTCTTGAAAAACTAGTTGGAGTTTTCGGTTGCATTTGCGGGGTTTGGTTTTCCTGGAAGTTTCAGGGCTGACCCTCAATCCATCTTGAATCCTGAATTGGGCCAGATTGGGCTGAAGATTCCTTTTTAATTGCCGATAGGTTAGTGGAGTAAAGTTTTTCCTTTGGAAAACTGTATTTTCGTAACCATTTTTTAGGGGGAATCGGATCATGAAAGACCCGGTAGCCAATTTTTGGGGAAACATTGAAGGTGCGTTGGATCAGGGAGGATTTCAGTATATTCTCGAGGATCTGGTGGTTAAGGTTCGGGCCGAATTGGATGATTCTTCCATGACAGCCCAGTCTATTGATCGACACGACTCTTATTCAAATATGGCAACCATTGCACAGAAGGACGGGTTGGAGGATTTCGCCCTCGCTCTTCGTTTTGCTAATGACTGAGAATTAAATTCCAAGGCATTTTTTCGGGAGACGTCCAGAATCCCGTTTGTTTGACCTCTGCTTCATTTGAAAACCCCTGTTCCTGTCAGGAGGAATAGGGGCTTTCTATTTCCTGATATCATTTCTTTCCTTATCTGAAGCACCGGTATAATATTGAAGTGGGTTTTGTTCAGCTAGGCGGAAGCCTCTGCGAACAAATATCGGTGTTTTTGTTTTCTTGACTTAACAAGTAGCTGTCATTTTCCTCCATGGCTAGTAGTCATATTTTTCATCTTCGGGCGATTTCATGGTCCATTTAATTGAAGATTTAGCTGTACTCCTGTTGGTATCCCTTCCGATCAACTTGTTTTTCCATAAAATCAAACTGCCTTCGGTCATGGGCTACCTCCTGGCCGGAGTTTTGATCGGTCCGTATGGTTTAAAACTGATCTCTGATGTTGCTACGGTAAAAGAACTGGCTGAGCTAGGGGTGATCCTGCTTCTATTCGTTATTGGGCTGGAGTTTTCTTTAGGCCGTCTGCTCAAAAACCTGGCTTCGGTTTTAGGCGTGGGTGGTCTGCAATTGGGGCTGACTACGGCCTTCGTCTGGTTCGTTTTCAGAGAGATGGGGTTTCAACAAAATCAGAGCATTGCTTTCGGTTTGATTATAGCTTTAAGCAGTACGGCCATTGTTCTGAAAATGATCACCGACCGGGCCGAGATAGATACCTTGCACGGAAAGCTTTGTATTGGCACTCTCCTGTTTCAGGATTTATGTGTGGTTCCCATCATGCTTCTTTTGCCTCTTCTTGCCCAGTCGGGAGTCAACTCTGGTGCTGACTTTGCGTTTGCCATGGTCAAGTCGCTGGCAGCGGTGGCGGCGATTTTCTTTCTATCCAAATTGATCGTTCCCAAGACTCTGGCCTGGATTTCCAGGGTTGGCAATAAGGAGCATCTCACACTGTCGGTATTGTTTATCATTCTTGCTACCGGTTGGGTGTCGCAGAAAATGGGTTTGACCCTGGCAATGGGTGCTTTGATCGCCGGAATGATTATTTCGGAGTCCGAGTACAACCATCAGATCATTCTCGATATTCTGCCACTGCGGGATTATTTCAGCAGTATCTTTTTCATTTCGGTCGGCATGCTTTTGCAGACGCAGGTGTTGGCGGACTCTGTCTGGACTTGCCTGGGACTTTTTGTTCTGGTGGTTCTGGTTAAAGGAGGGCTAGCCGGTCTGGCCTGTTTGCTGGTGCGGGTGCCTATGCGGATTTCGTTTGTGGTGGGCATGCGGTTGGCACAAGTGGGGGAGTTCTCCTTGATACTCTCTGCGATGGCACTGGATCAAGGCTTGTTCGATTCCCATCAATATCAGTTGTTGCTCATTGTTTCTATTCTTTCAATGCTTTTCGCACCTTTGCTGATACAAGCTTCCTCGGCGCTCTCTATGAAATTATTTTCCCGATGGAAATTGGCAGAAACCGATTCGAGCCAAAAACCGGCACTTAAAGGCCATGTCATCATTGTGGGATACAGCCTTGGCGGCCGAACTCTGGCTCAGGTGCTTCTTGAAACGCAGATTCCTTTCATGGTTCTGGATCTGAATGGTGAACAGGTGAAGCGGGCTTTAACGGAAGGAATCAGCACTCATTATGGCGATTGTGCTCAGGAAGAAACTTTGCGGCGGGCGGGTTTGAAGGAAGCAAAAATGATCGTTTTTTCTATTCCGGATTACACAGTGACGGAGAAATCCGTGCGCCTTGCCCGAAAGATCAATCCCGAAGTCAAGATCATGGTTCGAACCCGGTTGACGGCTCAGGTTGAGGAACTTAAAACTGCCGGGGCGGATGAAGTGATACCGGAAGAGTTTGAAACTTCCATAGAAATATTTTCGCGAGTTTTGCGCGACTACCACATTCCTAACAATATCATTGAGCAACAGGTGGAGTTGATCCGGCTGGAAGGTTATAGTATGTTCCGTGGATTGTCTTTAAACAGCGAGAGCCTGAAAAAGTTTTCTACCTATCTCACGGCTACACTTACTGAGTCTTATTTGGTTTTGCAAGAAAGTTGGGCGCGTGAGAAGCTGTTGGGGCATATAAATATTACCGACCGAACCGGAGCGGTGGTCATTGCGGTGGTTCGGAAAAACAAACCTCACCCTAACCCAGGTTCTGAGTTTGCCATATTGTCTGGAGATATTCTTATACTTTTCGGTAGTCATCAGCAATTAGACCGGTCGATTACTTATTTGAAGTCCGGTCAGGAACCTAATCTTTCCGTGAATATAATCGAATGAATCAAGTTATCTCTAAAGCAGTTATCCTCGCAGCAGGAATGGGGTTGCGGTTAAAGGAATTGGGCAAGGATATGCCTAAAGGCTTCATCCGTCTTGGCGATAGGCCTATCATTGAACATTCTTTAAGGTCTCTGATCGCCTGCGGGATTCGAGATATCATGATCGTCACCGGTCATAAGGGTGAGTATTATGAGAACCTCAAGGAAACATATCCCGAAATCAGCACCGTTGAAAATTCTAAATTCGCCGAGACCGGTACCATGTGCTCGCTCGGGTGTGCCCGGGGTTTTGTCGATGCGGATTTTATTCTGCTGGAGTCGGATTTGATTTACGATCCGGTAGCGATCACTGGACTTTTAAACGCGCCTCACAACGACTGCTTATTATTGTCGGGAACAACAAATGCAGGAGATGAGGTTTATGTCGGGGCTGTCGAAAACCGCATGACCGGGATCTCAAAAAATAGAGACCATATCAAGAATTCTATCGGTGAGTATGTCGGCATCGCTAAAATTTCCAAACAACTGTATGACAGGCTGTTACAAGTTGCAGACCCGAACCTCAAGCTCAGTTACGACATGGAATGCATGGCTCAGATTGCCAGCGAACACCCCATTTATCTTTTAAGGATGGAGGGTTTGCATTGGGCCGAAATCGATGATCTCGCACAACTGACTCGGGCTCAGAAAGTTTGGGAGCGGATAAAAGCCACTTGACCATAAACCCTCCCGAACCCCCCTCACCCTGTCTCTTTACATATTGCTCATGAACTCCGGTTCAACGAGATTCCTGATGATATCCCCACGGGAAACCACTCCAACGAGTTTTTCATCTTTGCAGACAGGAAGCCGGATGATATGGAAATCTTCCATCATTTTAATCATTTCAGTTATGGGTGTTTCCGGCTTCACTGTTACGACCTCCGGGGTCATGATGTCACCGGCGGTAACTCGTGCCAGTTCATGTCCTTCGTTGACAGCTCTCAGGATATCGAGTTCCGTAACAATACCGATGACCGTGCCATCGGCCTCGGTGACAGGCATTCCACTATACTGCTCTGATATAAATTGAAGGGCGATATCTCTGGCAGAAGCGTTTTTCTTGGCTGAGATTGCCGGGCGTGTCATGATTTCAGCAGCGGTTCTGTCTTCCATGATTGATCACATCCTTTCCTGTTGTGCAGGTGGCGGCGAATGCCCGGCACCTGAAATTATTTGCTTGTCTATATTAGTAGATACGCAAAGAAGGACTTTAATTCCCGAAATTAGATCATGGGAAACCGGGCGGGGAAATCAATCAAACTCGTATTCTGTGTCTGAAATCCATTTGAGGCGCAGAGTGTCGGGTAAAAGGGTTTCTCGGGTGATGAATGTGGTTTCTATCTGGTCGCAGGTGAGGTTTTTTGCCTGCTTGAGGTTGGCTCCAGAAAGATCGGCGTGATTCAAATAGGTGTTATCAAAATTGGCACCGGTGAGGTCGGTGTTTGTCAGGTCCGCGGCTATGAGATCGGCGTTGGTGAAATTGGCATCGGAAAGGTCGGCGTTGGATAAAAAAACGCCTGTCATATTAGTATCGCTGAGATTGGCGTTTTTAAATTTGGCATTTTTCAGGTCGGCTCCTTCAATATCCGATTCACTCAGATTCGCATGGCTGAAATCTGTGCCAATGAGGTTGGCCTCGACCAGATTGGCCTGGGTCAGGGTGGCCCCGGTGAAATTGGCATTCCGACCTCGGCATCGGTGTAGCAGAGTTCGGTGAAGTCGGGCACCCTCAAAGTTGGCGGAACTGATATCGGCATCGCAGAGGTCCGCTTCGCTAAGGTCGACACCTTTTAAGCACGCTTCAATCAGAACCCCGGAACTTAGATCGGCTTCCTTTAAATCGGCATCGGTGAAGTCTGCATTATGCAGGTTCTTTTTTGAGTTTTCGGCTCTGGATTTTTCTGCACTCATAACAAGGCTTAGATAGAGAATAAAGGGGTAAAGTTATCAGGCTAATCGCTGATTGCCGTTTCGTCAAGATACTAAAGCCCAGAATTCGGGTGTCAGCAGCTCATGTAAATGATACCATCGAGAAAAAATATGAATTCTGAAAAGGTGGGTTTATTTATGGGCGGGATGAAGATCAAAATACGGTTAGCATGTGCGCTGTTTCTTTTTCTGGTAATTTTTTCTGGTCCGGTTTTTGCGGAAACCCAAAAGGCTACAGATATCCGTAAACTGCTCAAAGTTTCGGGGATTTTTGACCAGTTGACTTATATGCAGGACACCCTGCTGAACAACATTTCGATGATGGTAACGGGGTCATTCCCTAATGTTCCTGATGCGTTCTGGCGAGAATTCAATCAATTGGTTGGGGAGAAGGAAATGGATGACTTGGTAGACCGGGTGATCCCGGTTTATGACAAGCATATGTCACACGAGACGGTGAAGAAACTCATTGCCATGTTCGAGACACCATTCTGGAATGACTGGAAGGAAAAAATGCCGATCATCAGTCGTGAAGCAGGGGTGATAGGAAGTGAGTGGGGCAGGGAGCACACTCAGTCGGCAGCATTCAATATGAGGCTGGATGGCCTGGTCGAAAAATATGAACTGAAAAAGCTCAACCCACCACCCGATAAAAAATAGATCATTCAGAAAGATACTGGATTGCCACGCCACTTCCAGTGACTCGTAACGACGTTCAATGATGGCTTAGGCCGCCGTGATCCTCTTTCTATCAGGGAGAGGACGCTGAACATGGGTTCGCCCCCTTGGCAGTGGACGAACCCATGTTTGAAACAAACCCCCTCAATCCCCCTTATCAGGGGGAAGATATTAGAGTATTCTGCTTGATGATGTTGCTTGCTCAACGTGCTATTGCAAGTCGGCCCCACGCCGAGTGGCTAGTGCACCCAGCTTTGGCGGATGTATTTCACCACGTCCCAGATTTCCTTATCCTTCAGACTTTTTTTATGTGCCGTCATTCCGGTGCCGGCTGAACCGTTTTTGATGACCCAGAACATTTGTCCGGCAGAGACATCTTTCATGGTGTCGCTACAGGTGAAGTTGCGCGGATTGGGTTTGAGCGCTTTGCCCAGTTTGCCCATGCCATCGCCTTTTTTCCCGTGACACATTTTACAGGCCAGGGGTTTGGCGGCTTTTTCGTAAATCTTTTTGCCATTTTCTGCGTTTGCTTTGGCGGTCTTGTCCAGGGATGCGATGTTGGACGGAGCCGTTTTGGTTTTCCTGGGTTGTGGGCAGTTACTGGCTGCCCAGGAGGATGTTGCGAATAACAGCAGGCTGATTGTGGTCAGTACCAGTATTTTTTTCATTTTAGTTTCTCCTCAGGTTGTTCTTTAAATTATCCTCCCCTCTCATGAGGGGAGGTCTGGAGGGGTGTGGATTTTTTATGAATTCGTAATCCAACCCTCCCCTATCCCCTCCCTATGAAGGGAGGGGAAACATTCCAACAATGACCCTGCAATATGCAGGATGAGTTGAAAAATTATGGGTTTGCTAATTCAAAATTGGTGCTGGTTTTTGCTTCACCTGCCACCGTGATCTCCTGAGTCACTTCTCCAACATAAGGATGCCATGCGGTGACTTTATATTTTCCGGCTGGAATATTGTCCAGCGTGAAGGAACCGTCTTTGGCACTTACTGTGTAATAAGGGTTCCAGACAATGCGTGCATCGGCTTCCATATAGTTGTGCTGATCGCATTGGAGGAAGAAATGAGAATCCTTTTTCGGTTTAAAGCGTTTGAGAGATTTTGTGACATCGGCTTCAGAACCTTTAGAAGGCAATGGTTTGTTGAACAAGGTTTTTCTGTTGGCTCCTTTAACAGAATAACCATGTGGATTATGCAGCGTGTTCTCATCCTGATTGGTCACTTTCACCAAACCCTCTTCCTGGTCTTTGGGGGTTTTGCGAATGACCGTAACTTTGGGGAAAATATCGCAGTGGCGGAAATCGAAATTAACAGTTTCTTTTGACCATGCTTTGCCTTTGTCGATGTTTTCGATCAACACCACTGCGTTTTCAAGCTTCCCATCTTGAACCACCACTTTTTGTCGTGGACGAATTCCACCTTCTTTAGTATCGGGATGAGTGGCGCAGAATTCGGAATTTTTGCCTTTGCTCAAATCTTCCATGATGGGTGCGGGGGCAGTGCCCTTAAACATGACGTTGCCTGAAATGGAACCTCCATTTGCAACCTGTGTTTCTTCATAGTTTGACTTTTTTGCTTGTACATTACTGGCTAAGGCCAGTGCCATTACAGTTGTGATTGCCATTAAGTTGGTTTTTTTCATGATGGTTTCTCCTCTATATTGCTTGATAAGTATTTCTCCCGTTGGGGGGAGGGACCGGGAAAAGGAGGTCACTCCCGGCCCCACCTGCATCCAGCAGGGAAGGCTCCACTGGATGCATGCATTCTTAACTTTATAGAGAGCAAGGGCTGTGCCGGAAGTGCAGAAAAAATAAATAAATTTATAAACGTTGATTTAACAATGAATTTAGAGACGGAGGTTCAGGGTAGTGGCAGGAACGTTGGGCCAGCAGATGTCATTTCGGGACGGGGCCGTCCCATTATGGGATCCTGTCAGGACCAGAATGGGATGGTGTCAGTTCAATTGATATTTTTTTAGCATGCGGTAAAACGTGCTGCGGCTGATGCCCAAAGCTTTGGCCGCGCCGGGGATGTTGCCACTGGTTTGTTCCAGGGCTTGCTTTAGCGTTTGCTTGACCACATCATGGAAGAGAGTTGTGGAATCGTTGGAAACTTTTTCGCTTATTTTTTCATAGGCAGGAGTGGAAGGGTCGCAGACCCCTTCTGGCAAACAGTCGGCGTCTATGGTGTCGTAGGAAGTGACGATCATGGCCTGATAAATTGTGTTTTCCAACTGGCGGATGTTACCCGGCCAGGAATAGTCCTGTAAAATCTGCATGGCTTCATCGCTGACCGATAGAATTTCCTTGCCAATATCTTCCTGATACTTTTTAAGAAAGTGAGTGCACAGGAGAGGAAGGTCTTCAACCCGGTCACGAAGAGCCGGAACCTCGATGGGGAAAACGGCGATTCGATAATAAAGGTCTTCGCGAAAGCTGCCTTGTTCGATTAAAGTTTTGAGATCTTTATTGGTCGCACAGACCACCCGGGTATCGACCTGAATTTTCTGATTGTCTCCAACGCGTTCAAAACTTTTTTCCTGTAGAAAGCGTAGCAGTTTTGCCTGTGTAGCAAGACTCATTTCGGCCACTTCATCAAGAAACAGAGTGCCTCCATCCGCCAGTTCCAGTTTTCCGGAGCGGGTTTCGGTGGCACCGGTGAAAGCGCCTTTTTTGTGGCCGAACAATTCGCTCTCCTGAAGCGTTTCAGGAATGGCTCCGCAATTGATATCGATGAAAGGTCCGGCGGCGTAGGAACTATTGCGGTGCACAGCGCGGGCGATGAGTTCTTTACCGGTTCCGGTTTCTCCAAGGATGAGGACACTGGCTTTGCTGGCAGAAACCTGATGAACTTTTTTCAGAGTCTCATCCAGGGCCTTGCTTTTGCCGATGATGCCATCTTTGCCGGATAGGCGGTCCACTTCGTTTTGCAGATGGCGTACTTTGCGTACAAGGTTTCTTTGCTCAAAAGCTTTATCGAGGCAGGTGAACAGGCGGGCTTCATCGACGGGCTTGAGTAAATAATCGTAAGCGCCTTGCTTGATAACTTCGACCGCAGTTTCCACCTTGTCAACGCTTGTCAGCATAATGACCGGTAGGTCGGGGTGTGCGGCCTTGACTTGTTTCAAGGTTGCCAAACCATCAAGTCCAGGCATCATCACATCAAGCAGAATCAGGGCGGGGCTATCGTCCAGAGCCTCAAGCAGGGCATTGCCGCTTTCAAAAACCTGCACCGCATGGCCCTGGTTTTCAAGAAGGGCTTTCATCAGGCGTCTCAGAGGTGCATCGTCATCGACGACATATATTAATTCATTGGCCATAGTGCTCACTACTCACAAGGAATTTCTCAGCCGAGATAACTATTTGTTAGTCAAACAAAGTACTGATCATTACCAACGGCGGTTCGTTGCATTGTAGCTCACTCCGTTAATTTCAAGAAAAAAATGATAAACTAAGTGTGTGCATAATTTTAAAGGGTGAAATTTTTTAAATGGGATCACTGGCAAGCCAGACTAAAGGCGTACTGATAGCAGGGTTGATTTTGGCTGTCGTGAGCTGGGGCATTGTTCGGGACCGGGCTCAGAAAGTCTGGTTCGATGAGTTGGAACAGGAGGTTCTGGAAGACACGCTTATTTTAACGGGTGAACTCGAAGTGGTGAAAAGAGAGTTGGGGGGCATCGTTTCTCTTTATCAGTCTTCAGAGTTTGTGAGTCGGGAAGAATTTGGAGTTTATGTTCAGCCGCTTTTGGGAAACCATCCTTTCATCCAGGCGTTTGAGTGGGTTCCGCGTATTAGCCACTCTGAAAGGGAAGGGTTTGAGAGCATCACCCGTTCTATGGGCTATGCCGAGTTTCATGTTTTCACATCTTCTGGCCCTGCAGAGGCGCAGCAGGAATATTTCCCCGTGCATTATTCGGAACCACTTCCTGATAATGAAGGGACGCTGGGGTTTGACCTGTCTTCTGACCCACAATTGTTGAGCCTTGCTAATACTGCCAGGGATACGGGTAGGGCGGTTGCGGGCTCGCGGTTTGGAGTGGTCCCCAATGCTCGCTCGAAATCGGATCTCATTATTCTGGCTCCTCTCTATAACGACAGGGCGGAACGCACTGAAGAAAGACGGGAGCACTTAAAAGGTTTTGTGCTGGGGATATACCGGGTGCACGACATGATTGACCAAATGGTCAGTCCCTATATTCCCAAAGGGATGAACCTAACCGTTTATGAAGAAGGCGAATTGGTTGAGGAAAATCTGCTTTACGGTAAACCGTTAAAGAACCCGGCAATGAAGATCACCAACGTGGTCAATGTCTCCAATCGGCGATGGTTTCTGGTTTGGCAGGCTACCGATGAGTTTCGCGGTGGGGCGCAAACATTGAACGCATTCTGGGTGGGGGTAGCTATTTTTTCGGCAGCCCTGTTCCTTTCTATTATCATTGAGATAATGGCATCGCGGACACGTGTTGTGGAGAATGAGGTTCGGGTTCGTACAGAAGAACTAACCCTGGCGAACCAGAAACTTGTTGAGTTGAATGATTTGAAAAATAAATTTTTGGGAATCGCATCGCACGATCTCAGGAATCCTCTTGCTTCCATCCGCGGGTACTCCAAGTTTCTTTTGGATAAGGGAACGCAAGTCAAGGAAGATACCCGACAGGAGTTTTTAACAACCATTAAAAATGTTAGTGGAAATATGCTGGAGTTGATCAGCAATCTGCTGGACATCTCGGTGATTGAAAGCGGCCAGCTGAAACTGAACCCCGCACTGTCATCCATGAAAAAACTCGTTGAAGAAAAAATCCATCTACAGCAGATATTAGCCGACAAAAAACATATTACACTCCATGCAGATATGGAGAGTGTTCCTGAATTTTATTTTGATTCAAACCGAATGGGGCAGGTGGTGGATAATCTTCTCAGTAACGCGGTCAAGTACTCGTCACCAGAAAAAGGGGTTTATGTCAAGCTGGTGTCTGATGACGAAACCATGACCTTAAGCGTTAAGGATGAAGGCCCGGGGATTTCTACTGATGAACAGGGACAGCTATTCCAGCACTTTCAAAAATTAAGTGCCCGGCCCACCGGAGGTGAAAGCAGTTCCGGGTTGGGGCTGGCCATTGCTCAGAGAATTGTTGAAGAACATCAGGGAAGTATCTGGGTCGATAGCCAGTTTGGTCAAGGGGCCACGTTTTACTTCAGCCTGCCTATGGAAAATCCTCACCAAAAATAAAATTCGGGGACGTTATGAACGGGTGATTTGAATCTGTACTCCGTCCCGATGCTAGGATAAACACCTACCGCTTGAATGGTGTTGTCCTATGTTATTTAGCGTGTATCGCTGATATTCGGTGCCTCTCCCTTCCCGCTATACTCTTTGGGTTTAGAGTCATTTTAATACACGGGGCAAAATATGCGCACTATCTTTTTTTGTTTGTTGCTGGTATTGGGGATTTTTGTGAGCTTTGGACAGGCAAAACCCAGAATGATATCCTTGGATCTTTCGGGGCAGAGTCCTCTGACTATATATCAAAATTCCGAGATCAAAGTGAGTAATACCTTTCAGACCAATTTATACGATTTGACTATAACCAAGCCCCCTCTCCCCAAAGAGATCCTTGCCGTATCCGAATTCATTTCCGGGCAATCCTTTATCCTTGCTTTTTCGGGGGTAGGAACCTATGAGATTTGTTTTTCTAAAGAAAAAAATGCGGTGCAAACCTGCCTGAATCTGGATGTCCTGAAAAGAATAGCTGCCTGAAACCCTCCCTGGTAAAACCGAATAGTTGCCCATACCGCCGGTGTGTGATGGTGTGGACCGCCTCAGCGGGCAACCTTCCAAACTGAATCCACAAAATATTTTTTTGAGTCGAACAAATGCTCGACGATTTCAAATCCGTTTTCAAGGGCCAGGGTTTCCATTTCTTCAAGCGTGTATTTGAAGGATTGCTCAGTCTGCATTGCTTCCCAGGCTCTGAAATGAAAGTCCTTGTTTAAAGCCTTGATGTGTACGGCCTGATTCTGTGTGCTGTAAAGATAACTTTCCACGGCGCGGGTATTGGGGTTGTAGTGGCCCTGCTGCACAAAGTTTTCTTTATTAAAGTTTGCGCCGAGTTCCTGATTGATGCGGTCCAACAGGTGCAGGTTGAATTTTTCAAAAAGCCCATTATTGTAGGCAGAATAAAGCAGTTTCGGATTTTTCATGAGATCAAATCCGGTCAGTAAATAATCTTCTGGTCCCAGCGACTCTTTCAAATTTTTAAGAAAAGACCGGGCTGTATCTGAATCCATATTGTTCAGGGTGACTCCCAGAAAGAGGACGAGATTTTGTTTTGAGTCATTCCGGGTAATAGTTTTTAATCCCTCAAAATAGTCTCCGGTTAGACCCGTCACCTTCAGGGGCGTACTCGTATGACTGTTTTCTAACGACCGAACCAGATTTGTAATCGCTCCGTTGGAAATATCAATGGGGAAGTAGTGGAAATTTAATTTCTTATCCAGAAAGTGCTCAATGAGAATTTTGGTCTTGCAACCATCACCTGCGCCCAACTCGATAAGGTTAAATGTGTTGCCGGTAATGAGTCTGGAAATGTCATTTTTATGATTGTGAATGATTTCAAACTCACATGCGGCGGGAAGGTATTCTGCTAGTTCCGTTATTTTTTTGAAGAGTTCACTTCCAGCGTTATCAAAAATCAGCCATGATGGCAAACGCTTGTTTTGAAGGGAAAGGCCCTCGTTGACTGTGCTGGCAAACTGTCCTTCAGGAGAAAATGCCTCCGGCCCAGATTTTAGTATTTTTGTTTCAAACAAGAGTATGGCTCCTTTCGCTGCGCGGTGAATTTGACCTTGTTGGTTGTGTTTGTTATAGTACCTAGCATAATTCCTTTTTACATCACTATTTATTGTCTTTGACAATTGCTGCGGGACGTAGCTTTCCACAGTGGGGATGTTTGTCGGGTTCTAACTTTTCGCAAAATTAACGAACCCTAATTCTAATTTTATACTCCTAAAAACTATGAATTTTAATTCGCAAACGGACTCAACAGCCCTTGATTTTGCATATCAGGAATTGGAGGAAGAGTTTTTAGAACTATTGGGGTTAGATAATCTGGATCGAGTTATTTCTAAACATCCTGAGAGGGCTGAAAATTTCAAATCGGAACTTAAAGTATCTTTGTCTGCTGCTTTTAGAAATGAAACTGGGTGCCCTCAGGCGCACCTGTTTTTGCAAAGAATTCTTTATCGTATAAACCGTTTAAAGCTGTTTTGGTATGACGGGTTGGAGAATTATGTCAATGAGGATTCTGCTTTTCTGTTTTCCTTGCGTTTGGAAATTGAAGATGCATGGCAGGATTGGGAGGAGAGCAATACCGTTCGTCGGAGTTCCGGCACCCTGAGTGCTGTTCTGCGTGATCGTGTGCAAGAGGACTTGCAACCGGAACCATCTCCTGATGGATTGTTCATTCGCAATGAAATTTCAAAATCCGGGTACCAGTGTTTGCTTGCTATCACTTCTCTGGATGGTCTGGTGGAAGCCAGCCAGCTTTCTCGTATGCTGGGGGGTGTAGGAAACGAGGTGCAGATGATGCTGACCAGAATTTTATGGGAAGAGTATGGCAGTGGAAAATTTTCCCGAAAGCATTCCACTCATTTTGCAACCATGTTGGAAGAATGTGATATGGACTCCAGGCCGGAAACTTATTTCGATCTTGTGCCGTGGGAAGTTCTGGCAAACATCAACCATAACTTTTATCTTTCAGAGCGTAAGAAAAACTTTTTGCGCTATATCGGCGGATTGTTGTATACGGAGGTTTCTGTTCCCGCCGCGTTTGAGAATATTAAAATGGCTGGGGAACGCCTGAAGATGGGTGATAAGGGCGTCAGCTATTGGGATCTTCACATTCGGGAAGATATTCGCCATGGGCAATGGATGCTGGATGATGTGACCCTTCCCCTGATTGAAAAATATCCTGAACAGGGCTGGGATATGGTCAAGGGATATGACCAGCAAAAATTTATCAGCTTTCGTTCTACTGCCGCCATCGTTGAGACGATTCGTCGGTTTGAATTTTTCTAAACCACCCCGTTTTACTTTCCTGCGAGTTTAGCCGTTTACCCAATTGATGGTCGGGTCTCAAGCAGGGTCTGCTTTAAATCTCCTGCATTGTCATATTTTTTCAAATTATCTCAGTAATTCCCTGAAAAAACTCTTTGATGGAAAAAATCCGCACAGTTTGCGAAATACCTTCTTTCTTCTAATTGTGTGGAGGGAGTGCCCGGTGCTATTCCGTTAAATTTTTTATAATGGGCCAGTGGGGCGAGAAAAAGTAAAAGTGTTTTGAGGAAGAACGGCTTGCAAGAGGAGTGAGCTGTTTTCACTCCTCCCTTTAGGTTTGCTGGCGATTATATTGGTGCGGTTAAATGAAATCTTTGCGTTTAAGCTCCAAGGCGTTGAGGCGATTGTATAGAGTTTGCCGAGAAAGGCCTAGATTGGTATAGGTTTTTTTTATGTCACCTCTGTTGCGAGTCAACTCCTGAGCAATGAGGCTTCTTTCTATTGCAGCTAACTGGTTATTCAATCCGGTTGGAGGATTCTTAAGTGTTTGCTGGATAGAAATCTGGATATCGTTACTCGCGCCTGAATCAGTTGTTTGGGGCAGGCCGAGGACAAACTTGTCGACTTCATTCTTTAGTTCGCGAATGTTCCCTTCCCAACGGCGGGTTTGTAGTTCCTGAATGTATTCCGCAGAGGGGACGGGTGGGGTTTTCTGATGATAACGTGAACAGGCGTCCGTAACCAGATGCTGAAACAACAAGGGAATATCTTCGGCCCTTTCGCGCAGGGGAGGCAGAACGATTTGTACTACATTGAGCCGGTAATACAGGTCCTCGCGGAATAGATTTTTCTCGCTAGCTAATTTTAAATCGGTTTTTGTCGCAGCAATAATACGGATATCAAGGGGTATGGTTTCGTTGGACCCGACTCTTTCGACGACTTTTTCCTGAATCACGCGGAGAAGTTTCACTTGGAGGTGCAGAGGCATGCTTTCGATTTCATCGAGAAAGACCGTGCCTTTGTTGGCGTACTCAAACTTCCCGATTCTTTTTCGATCTGCTCCAGTGAAGGCCCCGGCTTCATGGCCGAACAACTCGCTTTCGATGATATTTTCTGGCATGGCACCACAATTGATAGCGATGAAATTATGATTTCTTCTTTTACTACCTTGATGGATGTTTTGTGCAACGAGGTCTTTTCCTGTTCCCGTTTCTCCAAGAATCAGGATGTCGGCATCGGCATCGGCAACATTGGCGATAACCTGACGAAGCCGTTCGATAGAAGGGGCTTTGCCGATAAGGGTATTTTGGGTTTCGCTTTGAAGGAGAATTTTGGACTGAAGCCTCCTCACTTCCATAACGAGGCGGCGTTTTTCCATAGCACGTTTTACGGCATCTATAAATGCCTCTGTGGCAAAAGGTTTTTCCAGGAAGTCATACGCCCCGTTTTGAATAGCCTGGACAGCCATAGGAATGTTCCCCTGGCCTGTAATGAGAATGACCGGAATTTCCGGATCCACTTCCTTGACTTTTTCCATGAGGGTCAGACCGTTCATTTTAGGCATCATGACATCACTCACCAGTACGCCTGGCCAATCTTCTGAGATGAGCGCAAGAGCATCTTTTGCCGATTCAAAATCTTCCACCGCATAGTTTTTGTTTTGAAGTTCTCTTTTGAGGGATAGCCGAACAACTTTTTCGTCATCCACTAAAAAAATTTTTTCTTCAGAAGTCATCTTAATTATTCTCGAAATTCATGGTTTCTAAAAAGCTTATTTTCAAGTTGGATCTTGCCCATTTTCTTTGAAAGGCAGGGTGATTGTGAATTTGGATCCTTTTCCCTTGTTGCTGCTTACGTTTATATCCCCTCCATGCCTTTTAATGATTCCATAACTGACCGATAGGCCCAGACCGGTGCCTTTAACTTCGCCCTTGGTTGTGAAGAAGGGGTCAAAAATTTTTTCCATGTATTCCTGTTGTATTCCTTGCCCGGTATCTTCAATTTCCACTTCAACGGCGGAGTCCAAGTTCCTGGTGCGGATGGTGAGTGCTCCCCCTCTTGGGCATGCTTCATTGGCGTTCTGCAAGAGGTTTAAGATAACCTGTTTGATCTGGTCTTCCACCACGCTCACATCGGGTAAACAATTCGAATATTCCTTTATCACCTGTATGTTTTCTTTGTTGAACTCGTTTTTCTTGAGCATGAGCATGTCATCAATGGCGTGATGAAGGTTCAAGGGGTGACGGGTGCCTGATGAGGGACGATAAAAATCCTTAAGTTGTAGAGCCAGGTTCATGACGCGATTGCTTTCGTTAATGGAAAGCTCAACCAGTTCTGCCAGAGAGTCTTCAAGGTGAGTTCCCCGCTGAACCTGCTCCAGGGTATTACGAATTCCCATAAGCGGATTGTTGAACTCATGTGCGATGCTTGCGGCCAGTTGGCCCAGGGCCGAAAGTTTTTCGGCGTGTAAAAGTTGTTGATTTACTTTTTGTAATTCTTCTTCCGAACGTTTTCGTTCTGCGATTTCTTTTTTAAGTTGTTGATTGGCTTGTCTTAAATCGATGGTTCTTTGATGAACCCTCTGCTCAATAAAATCTTTTTGAGCTTCAAGACTTTTATTCAGCAAATGCACTTCAAGAATATTTCGAATTCTGCAAAGCACTTCCGACAGATCAAGAGGTTTGGATAGAAAATCCCGCGCACCGACTTGCAGGGCCTTTAGACGGATGGCGGGGTCAGATTCTGCGGTCAATACCAGAATGGGCGCATAAGACTCTCCTTCGATATGCTTGATTTGCTCAATCACCTCAAAACCATCAAAGTGCGGCATTCTCAAATCGAGTAGAACAATATCCGGCCGCAATTCCTGATATAAAAAGGCGACTTCTCTGGGGTCCGTTGTGCTGGTGACCGAGGTGTATTTGGCCTGTTTTAACGCCGTCTCCAGAACCATGATATTTGAGCTTTCGTCATCCACTATCAGGATCTTGGCTTTTAAAATATCACTTTTATCTAGCATCGAACGCTCGCAGTGTGGTTAATTCAGCCATTCAGGTTTTTGAGTTTTAACCCAAGGCTCGAAATGTTTGAAGTAATAGAAGTCCTTAAATGAGCCCTGTAGTATTTATAGAGCAAAATGGATGCCACAAATTATAAATAAAGGGATGGTAAATTTATGCTCATAAGGGACGCTTTATAACTATTTAAAAAAAAACAAGTTATGCTGATATTTTGGTGTTGTTGAAAAGCCAGGATGAGAATCCTGGCCTATGAGTAACGCGAGCTTTATCGAATAATTGTAGCCATATTTTTACTTTCCGCGAATAACCTGTAAATAAATATATGCATTTATAAGGACGCGAAAGCTCTGGCCGCGTCAAGTGTTTGGAGGCTGGTTGGTTTTGTAGTTCCTTGGGCTTATGAATCGTTGACCGACAAGTTTGCTGGAGTTCGTCTGTAGATATTTAAAATTGCAGGAGGAAGTCATCGTCCATTTCTTCTTCGAGATAATCGGGCAAACGCGTTTGTTTATCTGTGAGAGCCTGGCTTAATTGGGCAGAGCTCAAGCCGGTTGCCGAGGTGAGGTTGGCACCATTAAGATTGGTTTGATTGAACAGGGTGTCTTCATTAAACTGGGCACCTTCAAGGTTGGCATTTTCAAGGTCGGCATATTGAAGGTTGGATTCCAGCATCCCTGCTCCTGACAGGTCACAGTTTTTCATATGAGTGCTTTGCAGGCAGGCCTCTTGTAATTTGGCCTTGGTCAGGTTTGCCCCTTCCAGATTGGCTCCCGTTAAGTTTGAAAACTGGAGTTTGCATTCCTTGAGATTGCTGCTACCGAGATTGATTTTTTGTAGTGTGGCTCCTCTTAAATCAGCCTGGGATAAATCCGGGTGTATCTCAGGGGTTCTTTCCCGCCATTCATTCCAATTGTTAATCCCTTCTTTAACGAGTTTAAGGTGCTCTTCGTTTGCCATGGTTTATCTTTAGGTTTGATTGTTTTTGTTAAAAGGATAAAATACTCATGTGCTTTATTCTGGATATGGATTTCTGGACAGATTAAAATATTCAAGGGTTTCCAGTCTCGCCCAGATACACGCCTCTGAGAATGTATTCTAAAAACAACAAGTTTCAATGGGTTTTAGCAGTGGATCTGATTTCAGAATTGGAGCCTACATAAAAAACTCCATGTAGACCATCCATCCAATCATGGAAAGAACGAGAACCACATAACCGGTATGGACCCAAATCGTGAAAATAGGGTTTTCTTTTCGTTTTTCCGGTTCCTCTTTTTCTTTCATGGTTTCCTCGAATTAGTCCGAAATGAATAATACTATGGAAACAAAAATAAACCCAATAGCAATCCGGCATTTTTTCCTGCTGATTCACAAATGAAGAAATTTTTCATAGCCTTTATTGTCTTAATTCTCGCTCAGTTTGCTGTCCCTGTATTTGCCGATGACTTTCAGGATGGCCTGGATGCCGCCACCCGGGGAGATTTTGCAACAGCCTTTGACAAATGGGAACCTTTGGCAAAAAGAGGAAGTGCCCTGGCTCAATTTAATCTGGGGCTGATGTATGACAAGGGTGAAGGGGTTAAACGCAATTATAAAAAAGCAGTGAAGTGGTACAAGCTTGCTGCCAAACAGGGAGTTGCCTCAGCCCAGTTTAATTTGGGAGCACTTTATAGCAAGGGCAAGGGGGTTCGGCAGAGCTTTAAAAGGGCTTTAATGTTTTATGTTCGGGCCGCCAAGCAGGGCAACGTCTCAGCCCAGCTTAACCTGGGGCTGATGTATGATATTGGGGAGGGTGTGACGCCTGACTACAAAAGAGCGATCAAATGGTACCGTTTGGCCGCGCAGCAAAATAACGCTCAGGCCCAATTCAACCTTGGTCAATTGTACGAGTCTGGAGAAAGGGTTACTCAGGATTTTAAAAAAGCTGTGCGGTGGTATAAGCTCGCGGCAAAAAATGACAATGCGTTAGCGCAGTTTAGGCTTGGCAACCTGTTTGAAAAAGGCAGAGGCGTTACAAAAAGCCCCAAGGAAGCTGTGAAGTGGTACAAACTCGCGGCCGACCAGGGTAACGAAACCGCCCAGTTTAATTTGGGCTACATGTATAGCCGAGGCATTGGGGTCGAGCAGAGCTATCGTGATGCTGTTAAATGGTACCGGCTCGCTGCGGGGCAGGGCAATGTTCTGGCGCAGTTTAATCTGGGAGTGTTTTATAGTGAAGGAAGAGGGGCTCACCAAAGTTACTCTAAAGCTGCCAGTTGGTTCCGGTTGGCTGCCAAAAAAGGTGATGCTGAAGCTCAGTTCCGCTTAGGTATGATGTATGAAGAAGGGGATGGTGTCGAAAAAGATGTGGAAAAAGCGGCCAAGCTCTATCGGTTTGCGGCAGATCAGGGGCACGCCATGGCTCAGGGAAGCCTGGGGTGGATGTATGTCAATGGCAACGGTGTTGAGGAAGATCTGGACGAGGCGGCGAAATGGTACCGACGGTCTGAGCAGTCCCGCAAAGCCGGAAATGAGAAGAGCCCTCTTTCTTCTCTGCGTTAACTATTGTGTCATTTCTGCCACCACGAATTAACGGCGAGTTTTTACCGTGTCAGAATGCCAATTTTCTTCAGATACTCTTCACCGTAAATTTCAAGGATAGTATTGATATTTTGCCTTTTTAACTCATCTTCAAAACTAAACTCTGAATGATCCTCAGCCTGAGGTTTGGTTGTTTCTTGAGTGTATGCTATATCTTCCATGATATCTCTCCTGTCAAAAACCTGTCAATGCTTACCTTATCGGTCAATAAGAGCAAGACCTGTACCAATTTCTGAGCTTGATTGAAATACGAGAGAAATGTGTCAAGTTGGTTAATAAAAGCTGTTATGGGTAGTAGTCGTTAAAAAATGGCGCTAAACTTGTATATTATAGTGAAGGGATTGTTTAAGACAAATGAGTTATGCTCATTTCTGGTGTATGAGGAATGAGGAGGCGGCGTCCCCTTTGTTGTAAAATTGTTTTCTGTGAAAAAAGCAATTCAAACAAAGGAGGCACCACCATGAGTAAGGATAATGTTATTTCTCTTGAGAATCCA
>JACNKA010000087.1 GCA_014382285.1 Nitrospinota bacterium
CGTCAAAGGAACGCCGCTTGATCATGTTCCCATACACCACATTTGACTATAACTCATTTACTACCCCAGCCGTTTAGATGATAACTAAAAAACTCTGGGGGTCTCTAGGGGTCAAGTCCACTATTGACAGTAAGTGATTTTTGGTTCGATCAACTATGATAAATATATGATAAAAATTTTCTATCACGACAGAAACCTTGGAATTAGCAGAACTCAAAGAATACCGGTAAAGGCTTAAAAACAAGGGTGATATGGAAAACCAGCCTAGAATCAAAGTTTTATAAAAAACCCAAAATCAGATTTGGGAACAGGGGGTCGGAGGTTCGAATCCTCTCGCCCCGATCACCAACATGCCGTTGGATCCAACGAGAAACATCTTATTGGGTTCAACGGTTTGTTTTTTTTGCGCACTGTCTAAAAACAAAAAAAGACTTAACGGTTTTCCGTTAGGTCCTTTTTTTATTGATACATGATTAGATCATCTCGCATTAAATCAGCGCATCTGAAAAAAGCATTACAATAAGAACTAGCTAGCTATAATCTCTATGTCAATTCAGAGATATTGAGGTTCTTGATCATCGTTTTAGTGACGGATTTGTTGATGTGCGATTTAGCATCGAATCTCTAATAAATATATTGAGCTTTTAGAAGTGAAATTTAAGCCCGACTTGGGAGAAAAAGCATCGTTGCTGTTTTCGTAAAATTCTTTGGCCGCTTCAGGCGATAGTCTTGGAAACTACTCAATCAAATTTATTAATGGAGCCATCACGGACTCCCATCTCGTAAGCTTTGGTCCCACGAAATAAAACTCCACTCAAAAGCAACAGGCCAATAAGGTTGGGAATAGCCATCAAGGCATTCATTGCATCGGAAAAATTCCAGACCACTTCTAATTTTACGATGGAGCCGATAAACACAAAAAGTACCCAGAGGTAGCGGTAAAAATGAACCCATTTATCCCCAAAAAGGTATTCGAAGCATTTTTCACCATAATATTCCCAGGCTAAAATTGTTGAAAAAGCAAAGGTGATCGCACTCAGAGTTACGATAATGTGACCCCAGTTCCCTGGCAGTCCTTCCGAAAAAGCCTGCATGGTCAATGCAACCCCTGTTTCTCCGGAAACCCAGACCCCCGATGACGCTAATGCCAATGCAGTGAGGGAACAAACGACCAACGTATCCAGAAACGTTCCACTCATGGAGACCAGGGCCTGTTTTGCCGGGTGATTGGTTTTTGCGGCGGCGGCGGCGATCGGGGCGCTTCCCATTCCAGACTCATTTGAAAAAAGACCTCGCGCTACGCCATAGCGAATTGTTTTAGCCAATGTGGCTCCTATAAACCCCCCGGTGGCTGCTGTTCCTGTGAAGGCATGTTCGAAGATCAACTTTATCCCCACTCCCAGTTGCCCCAGGTGAGAGAATACTACTATTAAGGCACCGACAAAATAAATGGCCACCATAAATGGAACAAAAATGCTGGCGACTTCGGCAATTCGTTTGATGCCACCTATAATCACCATCCCAGTCAATACAGATAAAATGATGCCTACAGAAAATTTACTCGACCCCAATGACTCAACAACGGCCGCTGCGGCGGTGTTGGCTTGAACCATATTTCCGATACCGAAGGCGGCAAGAGATCCGAAAACGGCAAAACACATTCCGAGCCATTTTTGACCGAGCCCATATTCCAAATAATACATCGGGCCGCCAGAAATTTCTCCATGCTCGTTGATTTGCCTGTATTTAACGGCCAAAAAACTTTCCGAATATTTGGTGGCCATTCCTACCAGCCCTGTCATCCACATCCAGAATATAGCTCCAGGTCCACCCAGGGCAACGGCAGTACTCACGCCAGCAATGTTACCCATTCCTAGCGTAGCTGCCATGGCTGTCATCAACGCACCAAAATGCGAAATATCGCCTTCGCCCGATCTTTCTTTTGAGAATGCTAATCGAAGCGCATAAAACAGGCTGCGAAACTGGATTCCGCCCAACCGAAAGGTGAGCCAAAAACCCACTCCCAATAAGAGAGTGAGAAGCCAGGGCCCCCACATCATGCTTGCAAAATTAGCGAAAAATATGCTCATTAAGATTATTTTTTTGGATTGGTGGCAGAGGAAAGTGTGAAAGCCGAACCACCTCTTGTGGCGACAATATTACAATAACCGTTAGGGCTATACAATGATAATGCAAGATACGAAACTATGAAGAACCTATTCGCATAAAAATTATCACAGCTGAGTAGAATTTTATCTGAATTCGAACAGGTAAATCGGGTTCAGGACGAGGTGCAACCTTCCAAAAATTAGGCCCACAAATTTTTATAGTTTTCCAGGGTGGCTAAATTTTTTCTACAATGGCATCTGACTTTAGTTTGATTTTAGTATAGAATCGGGGTTTCCATATCAATATTTTCGAAACCAGATAGTTAACGCATTCCTTATGGAGGAGTTATGACGAGGGTCACAAAAATTTCAACATCCTTAATCATGTTTTCCCTATTTTCAATTCTATATCTTGCAACAGTGGTGCATGCGCAGCCAATAAATCCAAATTGTGATGATATAGAAAAAAAGATGATGAGTGACAATATTCAAGTTAAGAAGATTCAAAGACAGATGACAAATGCTATTGGAAACGTCTATGGTGAAGCGAATGGGCATGACCAGCAAGAACAGAAGTCGAAAAATCACCAACGCATAGACAAGCATAATCGCCACGTCAACATTCTCATACATAACTTGGGTCGTCGAGTTGAGAATATGAAAGAATTACTCGTGGATGCAAAACAACAAGGAAACAATTGTCAGGAAATGGTCAGGAAGATATCGGGTAAGGTCAATGCCATGCAAGATATTCATGCAGAGATGGAACGATCATTAAGCGATCCGAGTACATCTGCGAGAGAGCTGCAAGATCTTAATAAGAACCTCAAGCAGCAAGCAAACGAAACCAGTTCGGAATTGTAAAACGCTATCCGACAATTTGGAATAGTCACCATTTGCACGCGCAGAGTTTGTATAGAAAACTTAAAACTTCATGATTAATTCATAACGGTTGTAATGGTTTTATAAAAACACCAAAATCAGATTTGGGCGCAGGGGGCGGAGGTTCGAATCCTCTCGCCCCAACCATCAAGGAAAGGACTCGCAGTAAACTACGAGTCCTTTTTTTATGGGATGCAGTCAATATGCAGACATCACCGGACTCATCGGGAAAAAATCACACCTCAATCAAACTCCCGAACCAGAAAGAACTTCAAAGTATCAAGCAAAATTAGAAATTAACATTCCAACTTAAAAAATGGTACAACTTATAAAAGCAGGGTCTGCCTACACACAAACTTAAGAAAGTTTCTCAGGAATGCTTGAGACAATTCAATCTGTTTTGTTTTCTCATGCAAAATCGCTCTTGGGTTTTGCTATCTTTTTTTTCTTGTTGGAATACATTATTCCGGCAAAAAACAAAATTGCGCTGGTACGAAAAGATTTCAAGCTGGATCTGGCCTATTCTTTCCTACTCACCATCCTGTATTTCCCGGTTCAAATCTTTGCCACTGTGTTTGTGGGGCTTTATTTTTACGGCGCCGTGGGGATGCCAGCAGGTCAAGCAACTCAACCTGTTACCGTCACTATCTTGCAAAAAGCCTCACAGGGGGAAGTTCTGATCCTGAAGAACGGTTCAATACAATATCAGCCTGTCCCCGGTTATGCGGGTTTAGATTCCTTCATCATCAAAAAGTCTGATGGCGAGAACAGCCTTGTTCAAACCATGCTTGTTAAATCAGCCGATGAGGTTCAGGAAAGAGACGGAACTTCTTCCGTGGACAACCCTGAACAGATATCCATTTTTGTTACAAGCAGTGTCCTCGGTGGAAAGATCACCCAGGGGGTTACGGGATGGTTTCTGAGTGCCCGCAACATGGTTCTGGAGCAAAGTCTGCTGATGCAAATTTTTTTAGCCGTTTTAGTTGTGGATTTTTTCGGGTATTGGAGACACCGTTTTATGCATAGCAAGTTTCTTTGGCCCTTCCATACTATCCACCACAGTTCAAAACAAGTTGACTGGCTGTCAACAGACCGTTTTCACCCCATCAATCATTATATTACTGCCTTTTTAAACCTCATTATTTTAACGGCTTTATTTGCAGACCCCTATGTGAGCGCAACGGCCATGGCCTTGCGCCGAAAGTATGGGTTGTTCATTCATTCCAACGTACGTATTTCCTACGGTTTTTTAAACTCGGTGTTTGTCAGTCCGTTGTTTCACCGCTGGCATCATTCCGACAGCGAAGCTGCCTTTAATAGAAATTATTCCACTTTCTTCTCATTTTTTGATCTGATTTTTGGAACATTTTATTTACCTACAGACAAAAAAGACCCGGCTTCGTTTGGTTTTTATGGCGGCGAGTTGACTAAAGGGTTGATCGGACAAACAATTTATCCCTTTCTTAAGCTCGCTGAAACAGGCAGAAAGCTCTGACTTACTCCCCCCTGAGAACTAACCCGAAGATATGGTCAAATTACCGGACTCAGCGCACTTTTTGGGGCGCCTGGGGAAATGAGAGAAGATTCACCTCGCTTCACTTCCAACCTGAAAATCACAATTCTCGTCAGGAAGAATATTCCCATCCCCCTATTGCTAAGCATTGGATCAAACAGTACTGGCTTGGGCATATGCCATTACCACCAAAATCCGCTGAAAAATGCCTTCACGGCAGAGCAATAAAAGACCCGTTAAATTATTTGACCAATTTATGACAAAAATGCCTTTTAACAGAACAAAATATCCTTATACTGTATAGACAACCTGTAAATCATTTCCATTTCTTTATAAGACCCGATATGGGATTTATTTTTTGAAGCTGAGGTCTTTTAAAGCAATAAATAACGGAATTTAAAATAACCTTTTTGTTTTCATGCCAATGGATGAAGAACAAAAAATAAGCTCGCTGACGGCACAAGTTAATGCCCTCAAAGAGGAACTGGTTCTCCTGAAAAAAGCTTCCACGGCAGAATCGTTTTTGGTTTCTATTATTGAGAACACCGATGATGCTGTGATTGGAAAGGATCTGGCCGGGAAAATCATCAGCTGGAATACAGGGGCTGAAAATATTTACGGCTATTCCAGCCAGGAGATTTTGGGACAAAACATCACTCTCCTTATTCCGCAGGACTTGAGACACGAGAGAGATGAGTTCCTTATGCAGGTGAAGCAGGGCCAAAAAATAAATCATCGCCAGACCACCCGTATAAAAAAAGATGGGTCCTTATTCAACGTCTCCCTCACAATTTCTCCCATCAAGGATGCATCAGGAAACATCATTGGAGCATCCACCATCGCCAGGGATATCAGTCTAAGCAAAACGATTGAAACCGAATTGCAGGGAGAAAGAGCCCGCACTCAGGCAATTCTGGACAACGTGGTAGATGGCATCATCACCATCGATGAAGTAGGAAGTATCCAGTCGTTTAATTCCGCCTCGGAGCGAATTTTCGGGTATTCAACAAATGAGGTGCTGGGGAAGAATGTCAAAACCCTGATGCCCGAACCTTACCATTCTGAGCATGATGGTTACCTCGGAAACTACCTCTCTTCTGGAATTGCAAAAATCATCGGCATTGGGCGAGAGGTGGTAGGTCTGCGTAAAGATAAAAGCACCTTTCCCCTGGAGTTGGCCATCAGCGAGGTCCACGTTGAAGGCCAGCGCTTGTTCACCGGAATCGTCCGCGATATCAGTGAACGTAAAGCTTTTGAAGTGGCTTTAAAAAAATCCACGGAAGAAGCTGAATCCGCCAATCAAGCTAAAAGCATATTCCTGGCCAATATGAGCCACGAAATTCGCACTCCAATGAATGCAATACTTGGCTTTTCCCAAATACTGCTAAGAAACAATGATTTAGATGATGACACGAAGGTATCTGTCAACGCCATCAACTCTAGTGGGCAGAACTTGTTGACTCTGATCAATGAAATACTCGACATCTCTAAAATAGAAGCTGGAAAAATGGAACTGATCCTCGACAGTTTTGATCTACAGGCATTGATTAAAGATGTTACCGCGATGTTCTCTCTTCGCTGTGAAGAAAAGCAATTACAACTCCATATAAATAACTTATCGAACTCAGTGATAGTTTTTGGAGATGTGGGCAAGTTGCGGCAGATATTGATTAACCTACTGGGCAATGCTGTGAAATTCACGAATTCTGGTGAGGTTTCTATTACCGTCACACCGCTGGATGATGATCGCTTTCAGTTTGATCTGAAGGACACAGGAATTGGAATCCCACCAGAAGCCCAACAGCATATCTTTGAACCTTTCCATCAGGACGAGGGCGGAAATAAAATGGGTGGAACAGGACTGGGACTGACCATTTGCCAAAGGCAACTGGAACTCATGGATTCGAAGTTGACTTTGAAATCCGCTCTTAATCAAGGTGCCCAATTCTCATTCATATTAAATTTACCCGCTGGCGAAAAAAGTGATGTCATGGAGGATAGGCACACTCAAAGAAAGGTGCTTCACCTTGCCCCCGGGCTCTGTGTTAAAGCACTGGTTGTGGATGATGTGGAAGTAAACCGTAATGTGCTTGCAAAACTTTTAACCCATATTGGTGTCGATGTTATCCTGGCGGAAAATGGGGAAGAGGCCATTCAGAAAGTGAAGGAATCCCTCCCTGATATCATTTTCATGGATATGCGTATGCCTGTTTTGAATGGTGAAAAAGCTACCAGGAAAATTCAAGAGGAATATGGAAAAGACAGGTTTAAAATTGTGGCCATTACCGCTTCAGCTTTAGAACACAGGCGGGAATTTTATTTGAACCTCGGTTTTCACGAATTCATTGCGAAACCCTTCAAGGAAGACGAGATTTTTTATAGTTTGGAAAAATTACTGGATATCAAATTCACCTATCCCGACGAGAGTAGCGAACCTGAAAATTCAAAGGGCTTTGAAGTCTCTGACATTACCTTACCAGAAGCACTTTTATCTGAAATGAAAAATGCAGCTGAACTGCATCAGATTACTACGCTGGAAAAATTCATTGAGGAAATTACCTCATTGGGAGGGGGAGCAGAAAAACTGGCAGCACATTTGAAACCTTTATTAAAAAAATATGACATGAATGGAATTTTAGATATCCTGAATAAAATCAATAAAAGTCTTGTTTAATCGTTTTCATAGTTCTTCATGCCGAAACATAGACAATGGCTTAAATAAAAATTTAACCTGGACCTGAGTGCACTGCAAAACCACTATCCTCATGACTGAAGACAGTTCATATATCAAGGAATTTCTAGAAGAGATTTCTGAAACCCTTACTCGGTTGGACCGCCAGTTTGTGACCCTGGAGCAAAACCCTTCTAACAAGGATTGCCTCAGTGAAATCTTTCGCGACCTCCACACCATCAAGGGAAGTTGCGGTCTGCTGGGTCTAAACAAGCTGGAGTCGATCACTCACTCGGGCGAAAATCTTCTCGGAAAACTGCGCGATGGGGAACTGGATCTCAAACCCCTCATGGTCACCAATTTACTTAAAATGATGGACGCTGTATGGAAAACAGTGGATCACCTTAAAAAGACCCATCAGGAAGGAGATGTCGACTATTCCCTTCTGATAGATACTCTGGCTCTGCTGGAAAAAGGCGCATCTCCTCCTGCCAACCCGGCAAACGATGTGCCTGATCATGATGATTCCAGTTCTACGCCAATGATGGATGCCTCCATCATTGAAGAGTTTTTGGACGAGGCCCATGAAACTTCAAACCTCCTGAATCAACAGATCATCGAGTTGGAAAAGAACCCTCAGAGTGAGGATCTCATATCCAGCCTGCTTCGCTCCTTTCACACCCTGAAGGGAAGTTCCGGTTACATGGGCTTTAAAAAGATCGAGACCCTCACTCATTCCATGGAAAACCTGCTGATCACTTTACAAAAAGGAAAGACCGCCGCCGATACTCCGTTCTTTAACTGCCTGCTCAATATGATGGATACGTTACGAAAAATTCTAGCCAGTTTAAAAGCAAACAAAAATGAAGGTTCGCTTTCCGTTGACACCTTGATCGCAGAGATGGCTGACTTGCAGGAAAAATCCTGCACCACCCCGGCGATCATTTCGGATCTTGCCCCAGAAGATGACAATGAGCAAAACGGCGCCGTAAAGGAAAAAGAAGATCAGTCAGAAGGCTCAAATATCCGTGTCGATGTTGAACTTCTGGATTCTTTGATGAACCTGGTGGGGGAAGTGGTTCTGGCCCGCAACCAGTTTTCTCGCATCATTCAGGATAATAACGATTCGTCAATTATGGGAACCTCGCAAAGCCTCAACCGGGTGACCACCGACCTTCAGGAAACCGTTATGAAGGCCCGGATGCAACCCATTAAAAATGTCTGGAGCAAGCTCCCCCGAATGGTTCGCGACCTTTCCATGAATTGCGGCAACAGAGTCCGCCTTGAAATGGAAGGACAGGATTCCGATCTGGATAAATCCCTGATCACCGCTATTCAAGATCCCTTGATGAACATTATCCGAAATTCCATCGCGCATGGTATTGAGGCCCCTGAGGAACGGCGCAGCCTGGGAAAACCGGAAGAAGGGGTAATCCGGTTACGCGCCTTCAATCAAAATGGACAAATACATATCGAAGTTCAGGATGACGGTCGCGGTGTGGATTTTCAGGCAGCCATAAAACAGGCAGTGGATGAAAAACGTATCACTCCCGAGCAGGGAAAAAATTTGAGCGACAAGGACTGCGGAAAACTTTTGTTTATGAGAGGGTTTTCCTTGACCAAAAACAGCTTGATAAAATCTGCCAAGGGTAATGGCCTGGCTCATACCCGGACATTGCTTGAAGAAATTGGCGGTGCCCTCGACATTGAAATTCAACCTGCAAAAAGTACCACCCTGAAAATAAAAATCCCCTTAACTCTTGCCATCATCCCCGCCTTGATTGTCTCCAGCGGCCCAAACCGTTTTGCCATTCCCCAGATAAACATAAGAGAGTTAATATGGCAGGACGCGGAGCAGAGCCTTCAGCAAGTTGAGGAAATCTCAGGAAGTCAATTCTATCGATTGCGAGGGAATTTATTACCACTGGTTCAACTCAATAAGGTTCTTGAAAGTGCCCCCTGTGAGCAACGCTCTGACTTGAATATAGTGGTGCTTCAGGCAGAGGACACCCAGTTTGGCCTGGTGGTGGAACAAATTCATAACAACGAAGAGGTTGTTGTCAAAAGCCTGGAGAGCCTTTTAAAAAATATTAAAATATTTTCCGGGGCCACCATAATGGGGAATGGAGAAATCGTTCTTATTCTGGATGTATCCGGGTTGGCGCAAAATGCCCTGATGGTTTCGGGAAAAAGTTCAAGGGATGAACTTATAGAGTCTGCATCCGCATCCCGCAACGATGCAGATGAAACTCAGGACATGCTGATTGTCAGTCTGGGCAATAACAGGAGAATGGCTATCCGGCTTACAGATGTGGCCCGCCTGGAAGAGTTGACACGATCTGACCTCGAAACCTCAGGAAGCGAAAAAGTAATTCAATACCGTGATGAAATTATGCACCTGATAGACTTGCCCGCACTGTTTAATCTGTCACATCAGGAAACCTGTGAGAAAATCAAAGTGGTGGTACATATTCACGAGGGCAAAAGCCTGGGCCTCGTTGTAGAAAATATTCTGGATATAGTTCAAAGCAAGATCAATGAGAAACGCGCCATTGCAGGTTCGAATCTGCTCGGTACTATTATCACCGAGAACTCTTTGGTGGACGTGATCAATATAAAAAATATTGTGCAAAAAAAATTAGAAACAACCTAACAAAATATAATTTTGGCCTTTACAATAAAGGGCCAACTATCAGGTAAAAATATGTTTTTTTGGTTTGTGAGTTTTACGCTGCCGACTTCCCAGACCCTATTCATGGAATTATCAGGAGTTATTTAATATGGCATTAATATTAGTCGTTGAGGATTCTTCTTTCCAAAGGAAAATATCCTCGAAAAGGCAGGACATTAAATTCTTTCGGCTGAGAACGGCAAGCGGGGTCTGGAGGTTTTAGCAAACAATACGTCAGATTGTATTTTCTGTGATCTGCTCATGCCAGAAATGGATGGTCTGACCGCTTTTGGAAAATGGTCAGAAATGCCAGAGACACAATCGATTCCTGTTATCGCTCTCACTGCTG
>JACNKA010000123.1 GCA_014382285.1 Nitrospinota bacterium
TAGCTGCATTGAATTTGGTTGAATGGGGGAACTGATTTGTGAGCTTTCAGTGCTTAAAGACTCTCTTCTTTGTTCGGCCGCATTGAAAACAATTTCATACTCACTGATGTATTTATCATCTAGAGCTTGAGAGTTCTCAAACTCCGAATTAAATTCCTTTAAGGTATCACGAATTATTTTACTGTTTTGTGCTGCTGTAACTTTAATGTTTAATTCAGTATTAGAGCAAAGCGCATCGGATGTCAGGTTGCTGCTTCCAATTATTAAATTGATTTGGTCATTTTTCTTAAAGAGATAGCCTTTTGCGTGGAAGTTTCGGCTTGTCACTATTCTGGAATCTATATTGCTGAATTTCAAAAGGGCTTTTAGTGCTTGTGGCTGGGTAAAATTCAGGTACTGAGAAACAAGTATTTTACCTTTGACACCTCGACTTTCTAGCTCTTTAAGGCAGTTCGTCAATACCGCTACCCCACTTTTCGTTAAGAAAGCCACGTGAAACCAAAACTCGTCACAATTTTGCAATTCCTCCAATATATGTGATAGAACTTTTTGTCCAGACTCTTTATTGTTTAGCAATAAATTGGGTTGGTATTTTTCTTTTGAGGGATTTGAGTGGTTCAGAAACCCCGTATTTAGGCTTTGAGAAAGGTCATCTAAGAATTGTCCCACCATCAACTCCAGTTAAGTTATTAACAATAGGAATATCCGCAGCAGCCCAATCCAGTGATTTAAGTTCTTCCACAGGTAACCATTGATAATTAATATGTTCAGTAAGAACAACCTTATCCGTTTCACAGCTACATTTGAAACATTCCATGGTTATACTGAAATCTTGATACTGGTGCTCTACAGTCATGAAGTAACTTATCACCTCAATATTCATTTGTAGCTCTTCATTGATCTCACGCCTGATTGCTGCTTCATTCGTTTCATTCAGCTCAACTTTACCGCCAGGAAACTCATATTTTTCTGAGATATATTCAAGTTTATGCTGTCCTCTTTGAACACATAAAACTTTCATATCGTATAAAATAATTGCAGCAACAACCTCTAAGTGTTTCATGCTCTCCTCATTCACAATATTTCTTAACCTTCTTTACGCCATCATACTCCACATAACTATTTTGGGCAAAAGCTCCCCCCAGCCCCAAGAATTGAGGACTAAGGGGGGTCTGATATTAATTTGATGAACGTGCTTTGTTTTTATCCCAAGCATCAGCAATAGTTCCCCTTATCCAGTTTAGGCGACCAAACAGGGTCTCATCATCACACTTCTCATGCTCATCAATAGCCCCCCCAAATAATCTTCTTGAATACTCTGGATCATTAAGCCCAAATCTGACAGCAGTGGTAAACCCTTCAATGGTTCCTAATTCCTTTACTAATATTGGCTCTGCATCAGGGCCAGTCGCTTTTGGGTAAGTTCTCCCTATGAGAAACGTAAGGACGTTAATAGAGTGATCCCATTGGTGAGCAAGGTACTTGTGATTGGAATTTATGACCCATTCCAACCAGTATGACAAGTGCCTGTTTTCTTCTTCCTTCAGGGCATACGACATTTTTCGGGCATGATTCCTATCAAAAATCGTTACCCCAAGCCCAAAGAAGAATGAGTAGGACAGAACATTTCGCAACCAAAACTCTGGAGGGCCGGGAAGTGTCCCATCTTCCTCACAACAGTATTCAGAAATTAGGGTCGTAAAATATTCTACGTATTTGTCATTATTGTTTGGTGCGAAGTCAATGTTGTTTAACCACGCCTCAATAATGTGAGGTGAATACACTGCGCATTCAGGATCGTAGATTGGTACTTCTGGTTCTTGTTGGGATCTTCCTTGAAGATTGCTCATGGTAATACTCCTCATATCTCCCGAATGAGTTACGAGGCAGGTTCGGGAGAGGAGCCTGTCACGCTTTAGCAGTACTTGTATTCCGCCCTGAAAGTTGTTGGTTAAATCGGCGGTAAAATTGGGCACAAAAAAACCCGGTTCAGCTTAATTGCCAAAACGGGTTGCCTTATCACTACTTTCCCCGCTTTAGCAAAATTTGTTAAACGCCCTGCAAGCTGATGTTCAAATCGGCGTTAGAGGTAATGTACTACTAGCTGTTATTTAAGTCAATGTATTAGGGAAAACCTGAATCTGCCCATCCCACATACTTGAGATTATCTTAGCTTTATCTGAAAAATATTGACTATGCTTATCTTGCGCAATCAGAAAGAAAACGACATTAGAAGTTCTAAAATATGAAATATTATTGCTTCCTGTTTTATCTCGAATATCAGCAACTATTCTAGCGATAAACTTATCCCGATCTTCTCGTATAAAATGCTGATAAAGTAAAATGGAATGACCCGCATTGTAAGAGTCAATAACCTCGCTCCAGTACAGGAATTTTGAGGAGTCCTTTTTACCTAATGGTTTAGATTTTACTTCAAGGCCGTTGTCTGGATCAAAAAATATCAAATCCACATCTTCAAACAATTTACACATATCAGAGAAGTACTGCTTTCTCTGGTTAGCATCATCTTTCAATATTGGATTATGAAAGATGATATTCGGAAATATATTTGAGTTTTCAGCCTCAAGTAAGCATCTTTTTTTTGACCCAACACACTTCCTTAGAAAGTCGTATAAGTCAGGGGCAAACATTCTATATTTTCTTGAGTCATAAAGGTATTCAGTGAACTTGCCATCAGTTCTGGTATCGTCAGGAGTAAGCATCCAACATATGCCTGTCTTTATCTTTCCATCATTGGCGAGAAGCCTGATTAATCCGTACTTGCGATAATCATTTATATCACCAAAATATTGATTCTTCATTTTCCAAAGGTCTTCCGCTAATCACTATCATTTACTATTCTTCTCCACCCACTCCGTCGCTAGTTTCTGGGCTTCGGCGATTTGGGGGGGAGTCATCAACTTTTGAACGTTGTCCCTGCTTTTCCTTGCGTCTCCATCCCCATTCATCGAAGCAATATTGAACCATTTATGGGCTTGCACGTAGTCTTGAGGTGTGCCATGTCCATTTTCATAAAAGTTCCCTAAAATATATTGTGCAACTTCACCCCCCTTCTCGGCCCTCGGTTCCCATAGCTTGAAGCGACTCACAGGATCCAAGTAGTCTTGCAACTCATCCGCATAAACTGGAACAGACACAAAGAGCAATATCAGAATTGTTGGAATCAGCTGTTTCATCTTTTTCAGTCCTCCGAATACCTCGATTTTGATATACTTGGGCCATTCATGCAATACTTCATAATTTGCTTAATCTCGCTAATCCTTTATTCACCTGCACTTGCAGATACTCTTCAAGGCAAGGTAGTTAAGGTAGCTGATGGGGATACCATCACCATTGTAGACGATCTTGGTGAAAAGCACCGTATTCGGCTGGCTGGAATAGATGCTCCTGAGAAAGATCAGCCCTGTGGAGATATATCCACGCAGGGTTTGAATAAATTAATATCAGGCCGGATCGTTACCATTGAGTATGAAAAGCGTGATCGCTACAAAAGGATCGTGGGGAAAGTGCTGGTCGATCCACCAGGTGAAGTATTTTGCATGGCTTTAGATTGCGTCAAAAAGATTGATGCAGGACTGGAACAGATTAAGGCAGGACTGGCTTGGCATTATAAGAAGTACCAGATGGAACAATCTGAAGTAGATCGAAGGCTTTACTCTGACGCTGAGCTAGAAGCTAGAACAAAGCAATTAGGATTGTGGGAGGATAAGGAGCCTATGGCTCCTTGGGGATGGAGGAGAAAACGATGAATAAACTCCTGCCCAATGATTATGATTTTAGCCGGAAAGATAATGAATGCGACCCAGGTAACTGCCCGTATATTATGCTGACGACACAACCCACACCAGAACCATTCCTAGCGAATCAAAATAAAAGGGTTAAACAGTGCTAACTATTGCCGGAGGAATTATATTAGCGGTTGTTTTAATTGTTACCGCAGGAATTTGGCTTCCGTTGTTAATTTGGTTGTTAGTTGCTGCGGTAGTCCTTGGAATTATATTTGGAGTAATAAGCTTGATTGCTATTTTCCCCCAGGAATCAATAGCCATTTTGAAATTCATTGTAGGTACAATTATCTTTGTATATATTTTAATTTTCTTGAGATATATGATTGATGGGTTGCAGAACTGGTGGAAAAAGCGAAAAATACTACGCCCAAAACCAGAGGTAGAGAATGTTTCTGATCCTATAGAGCAGCCTAAGAATGAGTTATATGAAGCAGGGGAAGAGGTAGAAAATATTTCTGGTCTTTTAGAGCAGCCTAAGGGTGAGTTTATTGAGCCAGAGTCTTGCTTACCGTGGGGGGGTATCCCGGTCACTGAAGTCCAGTCGCCGGAGGATGCTTTAAATCTATTAGAGCAACTCAAGAATGGGTTTGCTAGTCCGGGGGGCTTAGCCCGAAATAGAAATAAAACTCAGATGATCGAGCTTGCGAGTAAGTTTGGTATCGGTATTGCTGAAAACGACTCCAAGGCAGACATAGCCCGGAAGATATTTAGCGGTGAAAATGAATCGAACGAGGGATTGATAGAAAACACAATCAAGCCTGAAGAGGATAAGAACGAAATTGGCGGAGATAGAACCCTTCTTTGGGATAAAATTGAAGAGGTTAAGAAAAAGGAATTGGCCCGCCTAAAAGATGCAAAGGAGAAGGCTGAGGAAGAAAAACTAAAAAAAGAGGAAGAAAAACTAAAAAAAAGGGAAATAAAACGCAAAAAAAATGAACAGTTGAAAAAAAGGTTTTCCAAAATCCACACCGCCGTGATGGAATTAAAAAGCACCTACTCAACGGACAAGGACATCAGGGTGTTGGTTTATGATTTTTCAGCCCATTTGACCTTGGTGCATGATTGGACTATTACTCAAAGGACAATGGCCATCAAGCTAGATAATAATGAAGGCTTTTATATCAAGGATAGCAATTATAAAAAGGATAAAAAGTTTAATGGGTCTGACGAAGTTATTAATTATATTGGTGAACAGCTAGGAATATTTCTCGCTGAAAGAGAATCCAGATAGCTGACTTTATAATCCAATGATTGTTGCTACTGATGGATTTCAGAAATTTTTAAATTTTTTCGGGAAATTTTTAAAGTGCGATAGACACCCATTCACAGAAGACCGGGGTATTTTTATACCCCCCCCTGGCACCCTTATTCTGCGGACACTTTGCGGACACCTAAAACAATACAAAACTCACAAGAAAAATTACAGTGGCTGACGTAACTTCCAATGGAATAAAGAGTTGTTGGAAGACCCAGAGTCGATCAAGCGGTTAATATTAGTTTTGTGTCCGGCCTCTCACGCCGGAAACAGGGGTTCGATTCCCCTTGGGGCTACTCCACTCACGTGGAGGGGCAATGTTCACTTTCTTCGCCGTTCAGGCAACCCAATATCCTTAAACATTTTCCCTTGTGGTAATTTTCCTTTGAAGGGTGTTTTTTTGCGTAAGCCTCCATGCAGTTCGCGAGACCCTGTAACCAGGCCGCTCTTTGACTACATTAGCTTATGGAGCATGGTCAGGAGCATTGAGGTTTTGGTTAGGGGGTAAAACCTGAATCAAGAGGGGCAATGAGACTGTATTCGCATGAAAACGCAGACCTATTACCACCGGGGGTTGCCCGGTTAGCCGCCTATTGCGTGCATGGCTCGGTCGGGGCGTTCGAAGTCGTCGAGGTTGATTTTGTGGCCGGGTTCTTTGACCAGAACTGCCTGACGGATGGTCTCGGCGATGTTTGCATTGCTCTCACCGGATCGGATCATGTCTTTCAGGTTGGTTTCATCGGCTGAGAACAGGCAGGTGCGGAGCTTGCCATCGGCGGTCATGCGGATGCGGTTGCAATGGTCGCAGAACGGATTGCTCACTGCTGTGATGATGCCAATTTTACCCTTGCCATCGGCGAAGGTGTATTCGCTGGCTGGCCCGATTTCGAGTGAGTTATCGACTGGCACCAACTCATATTTTTCTTTGATGAGTTCGACAATCTCATGGCCGAACAAAACCTTGTCGCGTTCCCAGACTTTATCGGAGTCGAGTGGCATGAATTCGATGAAGCGGACTTCAAACCCGTCCGAGCGGCCATATTCAATCAGGCCCATGATCTCGGATTCGGAAAAATTGCGTACTGCCACAGCGTTGATCTTGATCGACTTGAATCCTACCTTGCGAGCTGTGTCCAAACCATCCAGAACGGCTTGCAGGCAGTCCCGGCGATTAACGTCACGGAATTTTTCCGGGTCGAGCGCGTCGAGGCTGACGTTCAGTCTTTTCAGTCCCGCATCATGCAGACTTTGCGCCTGGTCTTTAAGAAAAAAGGCATTGGTGGTCAGGGCGACATCGTTGATGCCCTCCACCTCATTGATCATTTTGATCAGAGTCGGTAGGTCTTTCCTCATCAGTGGCTCGCCACCGGTCAGGCGAATACGGTTGATCCCCAAACTGGATGCGACCGTCACTACTTGATGGATTTCCTCAAACGTCAGCAGGTTGCTTCGGTCCATGAACTCGACGTTATCCGCTGGCATGCAATAGGTGCATCGAAAATTACAACGGTCGGTAACTGAGATCCTGAGATTGACGATGGTTCGTCCCATCCCGTCGATAAGTTTAGGTGAATCGCTGGTCATTTAGAAGTCCTTATGGTCTAGGGGAGCCTGTCTGGCCCACTCTTCAATGTAATAGAAACAATAAATGAGTTCGAGTTCAAGTGTGGATAAATTATAGCTTTTTTAGCCGTGGGATGTATAGGATTAGTTTAAAACTCCGGCAGAGGGCAAGTTTTCAGCCGGGCTACCCCCTTTAAGCAGCCAGATGAAGCTATTCCACATTGCCACCGGCGGATCGCTGTGGAAAATGTCGAAATTAAAGAACTTTACTGGGCCAATTGCATCTTAAAATTGTGGCAAGGGCTGTATTTGATATATAATTACAAGCATCTATCCAGTTTGAGCCGTTGCGGGACCACGCAGGGTTTTTAATTGGGTAAAGCTTTTAAATTTAGGGATTTAATCGTGTCTGTCGTTGAAGAGAAGTTTTCCGTAAAATTTGAAGAAACCGCCGCTGAAATCAAGCACCGAGGTGCTTATTATCAGGAGGATGCCAATGAGAAGGGCATGGCGCTTCTCGAAGCCAAGTTTAAGGACACGAAATTGTATTGGTTGGTGGATCTTAAGGAAGATCGTATTTTCAGCGCCCGGTTCTTTGCCTACGGAGGCAAGGTGTCTCTGGTGATTGGCGAAACTCTTTGCAAGATGGTGGAAGGGTTGACCGTAGAGGAAGCCGGTTCATTGTTGAAAACCGATGTGGAAGCCCAGCTTCGTGATGAGCCGGATGTGCCCTCGGTACCCGAATCCAAAATAAAAGCTTTCGATAATGTTGAAGAGTTGTTGAAAATTACCAAAGAGCAATACCCTTCCGCGAAAGGGGTGGCTATTGCCAGTGCCTCGATCAATAAAGAGGATTTTAAATCCACTACTGAGCTGACCATGGTGGCTCAGGCTTGGTTAGGATTGACAAAAGATGAGCAGAAGGAACAGATAGAGATTGTTTTGGATGAGCACATCCGCCCGGCTCTAATGAATGACGGCGGCAATGTCATGGTTCTGGATGTGACGGACGGCGAGAAAATTTTAATTCAATACCAGGGGGCGTGTGGCAGTTGTGGGTCTTCTATGGGGGCCACCCTGTCGTTTATGGAATCCACCCTGCGTAAACATATTTACAACGAAATAAACGTTGTTCCACAGATGTAATTTGTTTTCCGGAGATCAATCATGAGTGACGAGCAAAACTCCGTTTCAGATATTTTAGAAGATAATACCTATAAATACGGGTTCACCACCGATGTTGAGTCGGAGACCTTTGCAAAAGGGTTGAATGAGGATGTTGTCCGCGCCATTTCCAAGAAGAAGAATGAGCCACAGTTTATGCTCGACTTCAGGCTCAAGGCGTTCGCGAAATGGAAAACCATGAAAGTACCGGAATGGCCGAATGTGCATTATCCGCCCATCGACTTCCAGAACATTTCTTATTACTCGGCACCGAAGCAGAAGAAAGTGTTAAATAGCCTGGATGAGGTTGATCCGGAAGTCATGCGCACTTTCGAAAAACTCGGCATCCCATTGGATGAGCAAAAGAAGCTGGCTAATGTAGCGGTGGACGCTGTGTTCGACAGTGTCAGTGTTGCCACCACTCATAAGAAAAAGCTCATGGAAGTTGGCATTATTTTTTGTTCTTTTTCAGAAGCCTTGCAGGAATATCCGGAACTGATCGAAGAGTATATTGGCAGCGTAGTTCCTGTGGGTGATAATTATTACGCCGCGCTGAACAGCGCCGTGTTCACAGATGGTTCGTTTGTCTACATTCCGCCGGACACGATCAGCCCTATGGAAATCTCGACTTATTTCCGCATCAACACAGAAGAGACCGGGCAGTTTGAGAGAACGCTGATCATCTGCGCGGAAAATAGTTACGTATCCTATCTGGAAGGGTGTACGGCTCCACAATTTGACACCAATCAGTTACACGCCGCCGTGGTCGAACTGGTTACCTTGGAAAACGCGGAGATCAAATACAGCACCGTACAAAACTGGTATGCAGGAGATAAGGAAACTGGCAAGGGTGGTATCTACAATTTTGTCACCAAGCGGGGCAAATGCCAGGGCGACGGCTCCAAAATTTCCTGGACGCAGGTGGAAACGGGTTCGGCCATTACCTGGAAATACCCGAGCTGTCTTCTTCTGGGAGATAACACCACCGGAGAATTTTACTCAGTAGCTTTGACCAACGGGCATATGCAGGCTGATACCGGGACGAAGATGATCCACGTTGGTAAAAACACCCGGTCGAGTATTATTTCCAAGGGTATTTCTGCCGATTATTCCAGTAACAGTTATCGCGGTCAGGTGAAGGTGGGCAAGAACGCCACCAACGCGAGAAACTACAGTCAGTGCGACAGCATGCTGGTCGGCGATAAATCCAGTGCGCACACATTCCCTTATATAGAAACCGCCAACAGCTCGGTTCAGGTTGAGCATGAGGCCGCCACTTCAAAGATCAGCGAAGATCAACTCTTCTATTTTGAGTCGAGGGGAATTTCGCGCGAAAATGCGATCGAAGCGGTCATTAGTGGATTCTGTAAAGAAGTTTTCAAACAATTGCCGATGGAATTTGCCGTTGAAGCTCAAAAACTGCTGACCCTGAAACTTGAGGACAGCGTTGGTTAAACGGCTGCGCAACAGGACGCGTGGCAGTAAACTTCGGCATTGAGCAAAATTCAAATAGCTCCTGTGTTGGTTCTCGCCGACTTTTTACTGGGGAACTTGCAGGGCTTTTTTTATTGATTGAGGAGAAGTGAATGCTTGAAATTAAAGATTTGCATGCGGGTTTTGATGGAAATGAAATCATAAAAGGCATTTCCCTTTCGATTAAGAAAGGGGAGATTCATGCCGTGATGGGTCCCAATGGGTCGGGCAAAAGCACCATGGCTAAAATCCTGTCGGGCCATCCTGCCTATCAGGCCATGAGTGGAGAGATTTTGTTCGATGGAAAAAACCTTTTGGAGATGGATGCCGAAGAACGATCTCTGGCAGGAATTTTTATGGGTTTTCAATATCCGGTAGAAGTGCCGGGCGTGAACAATGCCGAGTTTTTGCGCATGGCTCATAATGCTCGAAGGGTCAAGGCCGGTGAAGAGGAAATCGATCCTCTGGATTTTGACGATCTGCTATCTGAAAAAATGAAAATGCTGGGAATGGAAAAAAAGTATAAGGAAAGAAATCTCAATGATGGTTTTTCCGGCGGAGAGAAAAAGAAAAATGAGATTTTGCAAATGGCTATTCTCGAACCCAAGCTTTCTATCCTCGACGAAACCGATTCCGGGCTCGATATTGATGCGCTCAGAGTGGTGTCGGAAGGGGTGAACAAATTGCACAACGAGAATAATGCGCTCATTCTCATCACGCATTACCAGCGTTTGCTGGATTATATTAAACCCGACTTTGTTCATGTTCTCAGTAACGGAAAAATCGTCAAGTCGGGAGATAAGTCACTAGCGCTTGAACTCGAATCCCAGGGGTATGACTGGGTAACGACTGCGAATTGAGGAGAAGTATGTCAGATACACTCGTTGAGTCCAGTGCAGGGTCTGCGTTTCTGGATTTACATAAAAAAATTATAGAGCAAGGAAGTCCTGCTTTGGCAGAGCTTCAGCAAGTTGCGTTGAATCGCTTTGAGGTGCTGGGGTTCCCCCACTCGAAACATGAGATGTACACTTATGTAAATACGAAGGGACTGGTGGAAACGGCTTTCAGTCTTTCTGATGGTTCGAAAAAGGTCTCTGAAGATTTTGTCGCGAGCCATGTTTATCCCGGCTGTGAAAACCAGTGTCTGGTTTTTGTCGATGGAATTTTTAACCGTGACTTGTCACGGGTTGAAAAGGTGAGTGCCAATCTGGTGCCGCTGTCTGAATCCGTTTCTTCGGATCAGGATCTGAAAAAATATTTGTCGGAGACGGCAGAGAATGAAAACGATGTGTTTGCTGCTCTCAGTACTGCGTTCTGTGGTGAGGGATTGGTTTTTAAGGTTGGTGATAACACACAAATTTCTGAGCCGGTTCAAGTTTTATTTGTTTCTACCGGCGGAAGCCCGGTCATGCATGCCCCGAGACTGGTCTGGCAGTTGGGTAAACTGTCGGAAGTTAAAGTGATCGAAAAATTCGTCGGGGTTGAAGGCGGTTATTTCATCAACGCGGTTCAGGATTGGCTGTTGGAGGAAGGCGCAGGAGTTTCTTTCACGCAGGTTCAGGCCGACGCCTCGGACTCCTGGCATTTTTCGAAAACTCGTGTCCACTTGCACAGAAACTCCAGATTCCACTCCTCAAATGCTTCTTTCGGAAGTCAGTTGGCCCGGCACCATTATGACGTTCGACTCCAGGAAGAAGGCTCTGAACTGAGGTTGAACGGAGTCAGCGTGCTCGATGGCAAGGAACAGGTGCATAATTTTATTCGGATTCATCACGAAGCGCCTCAATGTGTCAGCCATCAGCATTTCAAAAATGTTATCAATGGTCATGCCCGTTCCAGTTTTGATGGAACGGTGATCGTCAACCAGGGCGCTCAGTTGACCAGTTCCGATCAGTTGATCAACAACCTCATGCTTTCCAACGATGGCCATGCGGACAATAAACCCAACCTGATGATTTTTGCTGACGATGTGAAATGCACACACGGTGCAACCATCGGGCAGATTGACAAGGAGCAATGGTTTTATCTGCAAACGCGCGGTCTTTCTGCCAGAGTGGCAAAAGAACTACTCACCCGTAGTTTTGCCAAAAGTATTATTGAAACCATTGAGTTCCCCGAAGTGGTGAAAGACTTGAATAGTACTCTTCTTAAGAAACTGGAGGTCCGTAATGTCTGAACCCAGTACGAGTGTTGCGGACAATATTTTGGATGTTGAAAAGATCCGTAAGGATTTCCCCATCCTCACCCAGACCGTTCGAGGAAAACCCTTGATCTATCTGGATAATGCCGCAACGACTCATAAACCGAATTCGGTTATAGAACGAGTCCGCAAGTTTGACGCGGAAGAATATGGCACGGTTCGGCGCGGGGCATATAGCTTGAGCGAAAAAGCCACCCAACTTTATGAGGAGTCGCGCCAGAAGGTGGCAGATTTCATGGGAGCCGAAAAGAAGGGGGAAATCGTTTTCACCAGCGGGACGACTCAGGCCATCAATCTGGTGGCTCATAGTTTTGGCAAGCGGTTTATCAATGCAGGCGATGAAATTATTATTTCCAATATTGAACATCACGCCAATACGGTTCCGTGGCAGGTGCTTTGCGAAGAGCGCGGGGCTAAACTCAAAGTCATTCCGGTCAGTGATGATGGCGAACTGATAATGGAAGAATACGAAAAACTGCTTTCTTCCAAAACCCGTATGGTAGCCGTCAATCATGTTTCCAACGCCTTGGGAACGATCAACCCGGTTAAGGAAATTACCGCCAAGGCCCATGCGGTGGGTGCAAAGGTGTTGATAGACGGAGCGCAAAGTTCAGCTCATATGAAACTGGATGTGCAGGATATTGACTGCGACTTTTATACTTTTTCCGGCCACAAGATGTATGCTCCCAGCGGTATTGGAGGAGTTTATGGCAAGATGGAATTGTGGGAAGAGTTACCGCCTTATGTGACGGGTGGAGACATGATCACAGAGGTGACGCTGGAAAAAGCTACCTACGCCAAGCCACCGGCCCGCTTTGAAGCCGGAACACCGCCTATCACACAGGTGATTGGACTGGGCGCAGCTATTGATTATCTTAATGGAATTGGCATGGATAAAATCTCCGATTACGAGAACACTCTTCTTGAATACGGCACTCGGTTGTTTAAAGAAATTGAAGGTGTGCGAATTATTGGAAATGCGCGCCACAAAGCCAGCCTCATTTCTTTTAGCATCAATGGGGCGCACCCTAGTGATGGACACCCACATGACGTTGTAAGCTGGCTGGATCGAGATGGAATCGCTTGTCGGGGAGGACACCATTGTGCGCAACCCACTATGATTCGTTACGGTGTTCCTGCAACCACCCGAGCCTCCATGGCGTTTTACAATACAACTGAAGAGCTAGATGCGTTGGCCGAAAGTATCAGAAACGGCTTTCCCTATGGTTTTGTGGCTCTGTGATATAATTGCTTATCATTTTCTTGTAGCCAAAATTATTTTTCCCAATCTTATTTATGTCTTACGATAAAGAACTTTACCAGCAGGTCATCCTTGACCATAACCGGAAGCCGAGAAACTTCCATGTTATAGAAAATGCCAGCCACAATTGTCATGGCGTGAACCCACTTTGTGGAGACGATATCACCGTTTACCTGAATGTGGATGAAGAGGCGGGGAAGATTGACGAAGTCAGTTTCCAAGGTTCCGGTTGTGCAATCTGTAAAGCCAGCACTTCCCTCATGACCGCTTTCTTGAAAGGTAAAACAGTTGAGGAAGCCAAGCAGATCAAGGAAGAGTTTCATAAAATGATACTGGGAGAGTTCGACCCGGAAAAGGAAGAGCATCATATGGGCAAGCTCACCCTGTTTATGGGGATCCGAGAATACCCGTCACGCACGAAATGCGCCAGTCTGCCATGGCATACCCTTATCGGAGCCTTGGACAAGAAATTCGACGGCATCAGCACCGAATAATCTTTTCACTGTCAACCTGACGTGCTCGAAAGATGATCGAAGCATTGCACTGTTACTTCAGGAGGTCCGCCTGTGCCTTCCAAAATAATCTCACATAACCTCGACTCCCAAACCCGCCCGGGTGACTTGGTCAAAAAGCTGGACGGGGAAAACCTGCTCTGCACCGCCTGTGGTCATTTATGCAAGCTGAAGCCTGGGCAAAGAGGAATCTGTAAAGTACGCTTCAACTCCGAAGGCACCTTGATGGTGCCTTTTCGTTATTCCGCCGGACTTCAAAACGATCCTATAGAAAAAAAACCTTTTTTTCACGCGCTGCCGGGCAGTCTGGCGATGAGCTTTGGCATGCTGGGTTGTGATTTCCGTTGCGCCTATTGTCAAAACTGGTTCACCTCGCAAAGCCTGAAAGATGAAGCTTCAACAGTTCGTACTCTTGCTGTCACGGCGGGTGAAATTTGCGACCAGGCAGAACAGAAAGGCTCGAAGGTTGTGGTCTCTACTTACAACGAGCCTCTGATCACCAGTGAATGGGCGGTGGAAGTTTTTCAGGAAGCGAAGAGAAGAGGGCTCGGCACGGCTTATGTTTCCAACGGACACGGTACGCCTGAAGTGTTGGAATACCTGTGCCCGTGGGTAGACTTGTTCAAAATAGATTTGAAAAGTTTTTCAGAGAGGGAATACCGTCGGCTGGGTGGTAACCTTTCCGCAGTGTTGGAAACGATTCGAACTGTGCATGACATGGGCATATGGCTGGAACTGGTTAGCTTGTTGATTCTCGATTACAACGACTCGGATGAAGAGCTAGCCGAAATGGCTGAATTCATAAGTGGAATTTCTCCGACCATCCCCTGGCATGTGACGGCGTTTCATCCGGATTATAAAATGCGCGACCGAGGACGCACTCCGGTGGACACCCTGTTGAGAGCTACTGGGCATGGTAAGGAGGCCGGGCTTCAGTTTGTGTATTCTGGTAACTTGCCCGGTCAGGTGAAAAATGCTGAAAATACCTATTGTCCGCACTGTCAGCATCTTCTGGTTGAGCGGAGAGGGTTTCAGGTTTTGTCAGTAAATTTAAAAGGTGAGAGTTGCCCCTCCTGCAATGTTGTTGTTCCGGGTCGGTGGATTAATTTTTGTTAATAAAATCATGACCGGAAAAGAGACAGCCGCTATGAAAGAGAGCCCCCGGTTGCGTGATCGGGATTGTAGCGGTATGATCGTTGCGCTATCAGTGGAATCAATAAACCGGAGAGTATGATGACGAAACATCGACCCATATTTTTATTTCTTTTTGTTTATTTCGTTTTGTTGTCAGGGATGGTTCAGGCCAAAACTGATGATGGAGGCAATTCGCAAAAGCAAGCGGAGATCGAAGGGTTTCGTTCGGCGCAATTCGGGATGAACGAACGCGATGTGATGAAAGCGATTTTTAAAGATTTTAAAACTAAGAGGAGGCAGGTTTCCCGGTTTGAGCATCCCACCGAAAAAACCGTGAGTCTGGGAATCGATGTCGATAAGCTTTTGCCGAATAGTGGCCCGGCAAAAGTTTTTTATATATTAGGTCATAAATCCAAGCGCTTGATCCATGTCAATATCATTTGGGGTAAACCCGCCACTGCAAAACCTGATGCTGAAAACGTGGTTGCTACTGCCAACCAGTTGCGCAACCATTTGGCCCAGAAAAGTTATCAGAAAGAAGGTCTGGCCCTCAATGCCCAGCTGAGTGAAGATATCATTCTGGTCTTTCAGGGGTTAGACAAAAAAGGCCGTGCCGTGAAACTGGTATTGGTCAATCCCAAAGCAGACCCAAAGAAAGTGGGCGAAAACATTTCTCTCACCCTTTCCTACATCGAAGAACCCGGCAAACCCGATGTCTTCCGCATCAAAGACGGCGATTTTTAAAAAGCCCATAGACAACAACTCCTCTCTATTCGTCATCGCTGTAAGGGTCACGTAATTCGTTGACAAGAATCAGCAAAAATCGCGAAGACTCAAGCTTGATGGATGTGGAATTTATATCCCCTCCCTTCTTAGGGAGGGGTTGGGGAGGGTTGGCTGATTATTTTCTCTTGCAATCTGCTTTAGGTAATAAAGGTCTTTGTCGCCCAACTATGTTGACTTCTTTAAAGCGTTGTATTATTTTTCAGTTAAACTGTTTCGGCTACTGGAGTGAGGTTCTACAAGATCATAAAATTCATATTAAGCATTAGGAGTGTACTGTGAAAAATAAGAAACAAGTGGGCAAGGCATTGGGCCGGGTTCCCAGCGGATTGTTTGTGATTACCGCCAAGTGTGAAGATAAAGAGGATGCGGTTCTGGCAAGCTGGGTCAGCCAGTGTTCGTTTGACCCTCCCGCTTTGACCATTGCCCTGGCGACGTTGCGTTCCGCTCGACTTCTGGTTGAAGCATCGGGTGCTTTTATCGTAAATATCTTGCCTAAGGCCGATATGACCCTGCTAAAACATTTCAGCCGTCCGCCGGAAGATGTTTTCAAGGGTGTTAAAACAAAAAAAGGGTTGGAGGGAATTCGTATTTTAAATGACGCGGTGGCTTATCTGGAATGCGAATTGGCTCAGTCGATGCAGTCCGGAGACCATGTTCTTTATGTTGGCGAAATTGTAGGGGGAAAAACTCTAAAAGGCGATGACCCTTATATCCATTTGCGGGATAACGGGTTTAGTTATTGATCGAGACCGATCATTTTCAGGAAGTCGGTTCGGGTGACGGCCCAGTAGGCACCGGTGACCAGAAACGTCACGGCACTGAAGATCAAAATGCCTAATTTGATCATCCGTTTTGGGTCGGCTTCATAATATTCCTTCAGGTCGCCGGCCATACTTTCGACGACCCCTTCGTCAGCAGATTTGCGAAAGGTTTTGTCGATGGCATCGCGACCGTAAATGATCCCGAAGATCAGGGCAATAATCAGTATTTCAATAGCGCCTATCATGTTTTTTCGGTAATGGGGGGCTACCCTTTGTTTCGGGGAACTGCCCGGCTCGTTAATTTTTTCTCATCGGAGGCCGGAGCGGCATTTTTAGCGCAACGAAATCCATAGTCGTCCATGCGGCTTTGGGGGTTACCATTATTGCGGAATGAAGAATAAATAAAGCCTTTCAAATCTCGCCATGACCCGCCACGAACACCCTTAAATTCCCCTCCAATGGGTCCTCTTGGGTTTGCATATTCTGATTGTTCCTTATAATACTCGCGATCATACCAATCGTCTACCCATTCTTTGACGTTTCCTGCCATGTTATGCAGTTCATATGGACTTTGGCCTTCTGCCAAGGCCTGAACCGGCACCATGACTTTGTGTTTCAACTCTTTTGTCCAGGTCTGGAAATAACGAGCCAGAATGTCAGAGGGAGCGGAGTTGCCCCACGGATAAATTTGGCCAGATTCGCCCCTGGCGGCTTTTTCCCACTCAGCTTCTGTGGGAAGGCGTTTTTCTTTCCATTTGCAATAAGCGTCAGCCGCGAGCCAGTTGACATTATTGATGGGGTAGTTTTCAAGGCCGGGCCGGGGGTGGAAGCGACCGTCGTAGAAAAGCGTGCCAAACTTGTTGTCGAGATAATATCCTTTTACATTGTTCACTGCGTTCAAAAATTTAGAGAATTCTTCTGCCGACACCTCGTATTTATCGATCCAGAATCCGTCAAGATAAACACGATGTTCGGGGGCTTCGTCATCAAGGCTTTTGCTGGAACCCATCCTGAAAAACCCGGAGGGAACGAGAGCCATATTGCCCTTCTTTTCAACCGAATTTTTCTCGTTTAATATTCTTTTCGCTTTGCCGCTTTGTGTCAGCAGTTGCTTTAACAGGTCTTTTGATTCCTCGCTAAAAGGGCCGTTTTCATCCATCTGCAGGTAGGCCTGCAGGCTGGCCTGAGCATTTTCGGGTTGACCGGATTTGAAATAAATCCATCCTTTAAAAAACTGCATATCTGCTCTCTCGGAGTGGGGAGCTTCATTGATGTCCTGAATCATGCCTTGGGCAATTTGAGGGGGATTTTCCGAAAGAACCGTTTCATACCATTGTCTTGCTTTTTTGTATTGCTTTTGCAGGAGCGAATAAAACCCGAGATTCATTTGCGCCAGTGCCTTGAGTCGGCCGGCTTCCTCACTTTTCTTCATGCCGCGAAGTGTCCACGCCGAGGCCATAGGCAGATCATCGATGCGGTAATAGGTCCAGCCCAGTTGGATGTAATTGCGCAGACGAGTTGGGTCCTGATCTATGAGAAAACGGTATTGCTCGATGGCCAGTTGGAAATCCTCCATCCTGTAATAGGCTTCGGCCATCCCTTCATGAATTTCAGGGGTATTAGGAAATTGTTTTTGAACTTTTTTGAGAGTTTCAAGGACCAATGCCTGCTGTCCCATTTTCCCATAGGTGGAAGCGATATTAAGATGGTTTTGCAAGTTCTCAGGTTGAATCCGGGCAAGAAGTTTAAGGTGTAACAGAGCCGAGGTGAGTCGCCTGTTTTGCAGATAAAGGTTAGCCAGCATTTTATGAGCCGGACTGAACCCTGGTTCTATTTGCACGACCTGCAAAAACGCGTCGATAGCTTTGCTTGAATTACCGGACTCCATGAATGCAAGGCCAAGGTTGAACAAGGTGGAAGTGTTATGGGGGTCGGCTTTTAAGGCTAGATTATAATGTTCAATAGCTTTTTCAGGTTTTTTTAATTCTGAATAAATGTTTGCAAGATTATTTTGCGCATCTATCGACCTGGGATTGATGGATGTGGATAATCCCAGATAAAATACGGCTCTTTCCGGGTTCTGGTTCTGGTAATAAACCATTCCGATATTTGAGAAATAAGCCCCAAGAGTCTGTCTGCCATCCAGGTTTTTCATGAAATAGGAGTTTCGATTATCTGCCCCAGTCCCAAAACGTTGCTGATAAAAACTGTCAGGATAGGAAATTCCCCGTTCGGTGGTTTCAATATTGATGCGCACGCCTTCTTGCTCGTAGCGCACGAAAAAATGGTTAGGGAGTGCAACTCCATGCAGAGGAAGGTCGAGTTTCTGCCCGAGTATTAGATATAAAAGGGACAGATTCATACAATAACCTTTGTGGGTGTTCAACAGGCCATGAAGAAAAAGTTCTTCAGGGTTAACGGGAACGCCCTTTTCATCCACCTGATCGGTATAATCGTAACGCCCTGTATCATGAATGAGGGTGCGTAGTATTTGGATTATGTCTTCGGGCTTGTCTTGTCCTTTTAGATTTTGACGAGCCGAACGAGTTAGTTTTTCTACTTCCTCTTTTAATGGTGCTAAATCCAGGGCGGATTGCCAATGTTTTGAAACCAATAGAAGGGTTTCCAGCAGATCGGGTTTTGTATTAGAATCCTTCTGGATTTTCAGAAGCCTTGCTTCAATAGGCCCATCAATTGGGGGGTTGCCGCAGGCCGTTATCGGTTGTAAGATGTAAGTAAATAAAAAGATAAGAACGGAAAAGCCTGTGAATTTCTTTATAGACATAACAATCAGTAACTCGGAAGTTTAGGGTTTATCAGACATTGTATCAGAAGGCGGATTTGGAGTGCTAATGAATCAGGGGCGATTTCCAGGGTTTTCTTTTTCAGGGAGATATGAATGAAAATCCTGGTAGCAGAAGATGATCTGGATAATGCCAGGTTGCTGGAAAATATACTTAAAAGCGGCCAGCATACTGTGGAAGTGGTGGGTGATGGTGTCAAAGCTCTCGACAGGTTGAGGCAGACACGGTTCGATGTCCTTCTGACGGATTGGATGATGCCAGAAATGGATGGAGTGACTCTGATCCAAAGAGTCCGGGATGAATTTGAGAGCGCCCCGTTGATCCTGATGATCACTGCGGTTGGGGATGATGATTCACGTCAGCAGGTACTTCAGGCGGGTGCCGATGAGTTTTTAATCAAGCCCTATGAATCCGCAGATTTAGTTCGGGTTTTATCCGATGGTTTTGCCCGGTTCACACAGCCTGAGCCTGAAGTCCGTGTGATAAAACCGGTACGTATTAATGGTCTTCCGCCTTTTGTTGGTGTTGCGATCACTGCCGGGACAGGAAGCCCGTTGAATATTCCCAAACTCTTTCATTCCATCAGCAGAGATTGCCCGGCTTCTTTTTTCGTGGTTCAACATGGCCCGAAATGGATGGCGGATCTTCTTATCCAGCAGATCAGACAGGAAACCGGATTCCCGTGTCATATTGCATCACAAGGACTGCAACCGGAAGTGGGCCATATTTATCTTGCACCCGATGATCAGCATATGGTGATCAATCCTCCTCCCGTGTCACTCGGGTTGAATGATGAACCAAAGAAAAATTTTATGCGGCCCTCGGGAGATGTCTTGTTTGATAGCGCGAGTAAGGTGTTTGGAGAATTTTGCGTTGCTGTTGTCTTATCTGGAATGGGCCGTGATGGTGCCCAGGGTGCAGGAACTATCAGGGCAGGTGGTGGGGCGGTCTTTGTAGAAAACCCTGGAAAGTCTTCATCCCCTTCCATGCCGCAAACAGCCTCTTCGGTGGCGAATATTTCTCTGCCTCTTGACATGATTGGAGAAGCCATAACCGATCAAGTGACCCTGTCGAATAAAAAACTATGGAATCGTAAGAGGCAGGAATAGGTTCGTCTACTCCTTTCTCACCATCCATCCCTCAATAAGAAGCATTCCCGCAACCATTAAAAGAAAAGGTGTGGCCAGAGGTATTCCGTCAGTGGTTTTAGACTGGGTAGTTTGGGTTTTGGGGTCCAGGAACTCCAGTTCCATGCCCTTAAGAAGGTTTTTTATTTCCTTTTGCGATATTTTCCCCGGCTCTGACTCTTGAGTATCAATGTTTACGGTAAAGGTTCCGATGGGTTCGGCTCCTTGAGGAAGTTTTGTTAACGCCTTATGCTCTACAGTATCGTCGGGAGGTATTGAAAAAAGACGGTATATCCCCGGCTGAAAGGTGTCGCTAAAAACCTCACTTTCCAAGCTGTGCAGGGTTCCATCAGGAGCACGAATGATCCATTTGTTATCCGTAGTATTTTTGCGGAAAGGTTCTCCCACCAACAAATTCTGCTGGGAAATATTTTCCAGTCCCCGGGCGGCATACTGAGTCCAGCGTTGGATCCAGGGTAAATAAGTTGGTTGAATTGGGAAATCGTTCCAATCCCTATCCAGAGAACTCAAAAACATAACAACAATGCCTTTTCCCGTCTCCGATTCAATCACCGCCGGGTGCTGGTTCGAAAACCAGGTGCCGACCTTGAATTTTTTATCCTCCCTTGCCTGCACGGTGTACATGGAATAAAAATTGATTCCGCGCATTTCTTCAAGTGCCTTGGGTGAGAACACCCGCATGACCGGGTGGGTGTTGTTTTTTAGCAGAAGGTGCAGAGCGTCTTCCTTAAACCGATGCTGAGCCTCCAGTTTGACGGGCAGGATATTGCCTAAGTGTTCGTTAAAATATTTAGCGTCTACCTGATCCCCCATGCCAAACAACAGGGCTCCACCATTTAAAACGAATTTTTCAAGCTCCAGTTCATAGTTCGGGGGAAGCTCGCGTACATTGGCTAGGATGACGACCGCAAAATCGGACAGATTTCGCAAGGTGAGTTCTGCAAGCGTGGAAACGGTAGGGTCAATATGCGAGAGGGACACCGAAAAAGGATTGAGGGCGCGTTCAAGATAAAAAGATTCGCTTTGGTGCGAAATGGTTTCCGGGTCTCCATCTACGACCAGTACCTGTATATTCTGGCTGGGATGAAAAGGGAAATATCGGGAATTGTCGATGGGTAATGCATCGTCAGAGATTTGTGCTTTACCATTTAGAGGTTGGTTTCTTGTTAACGGATAAGAAAACTTCTGCACGAGGGTTTGCCCTGGTGGAATATCAAGCAGCTCTTCCTTCACAAGCTTTCCCTCCAGAAAAAGAGAAAGAGACATTCGGTTCACTGTGCTGGAAAAATTTTTAACCTCGGCTTTGACTCTCAGTAGGCGGCTTCGGGTGAGAAACTCCTGAGATATCTGGATGCTTTGGACCATTCCCTTATTGTTGTCAGACTGCAGTGGTGAAAAATCCAATACTTGCACCGGATAGGGCGTTGCGACCCTGGAAAATGTTTCTTCTTTCCAGCCGTTTTTGTCCAGATCAGTCAGCAAAAGAATTTTCTTTTTCTTTTGTTTGGCAGATTCAAGTAGTTTGATTGCCTTGGCAATGGTATCTCCGATATGAGTGGTGCGGAAGGAGATGGCTTGGGCTTTCAGTTTATTTGCAAAAGCGGGTTTGTCGGAAGTCCAGTCCTGTTCGATGCGTGCCGGGGAAGACGCGAGAACCATACTGAACTCGCTGTTGTCCGGGGTGTGTTGGAGTCCTTCAGAAATATGTTTCAACGCGTGATCAAACAATGTTTTCTCTTTGGACCGAGTCCCCATGCTGTAGGAATCATCCAGAATAAATACGATTGAAGCGGGAGAAGTTGAGAGAAATCCTTCCGTTGTCCTGAATGAAAATAATGGGTTGGCCAGAGCCAGGCTGAACAGGGCGATAGCCAGACAACGAGCTAGAAGTAATAATAACCTGTTGGGTCGAGATTTTCGGATCGAACGCTTTTGCGATTGTGCGAGCAGATAGACCGCCGAAAACCGGATCTGCTTTTGCTGCCTCCGGGTCAAAAGATGGATCAGGACCGGAATGGAAACTCCAAGCAGACCAAATAAAAATAATGGCGAGGAAAAATTGAGGTTCATAATTTGATGAGACTTTTACGCTTGAGCAAATAGTAACTCAAGGCCTGATCCAGAGGCTCCGAGGTGTCCAGAAAAACATAATCCACTCCGAGTCCGTGACAGTCTTTTTTTAAGGAGTTTATATGATGCTGAATTGCATTCTGATACTCATCTCGAACGTCTTGCGGGTCGAGCCCTATTGCAGGGTCTTCTTCCAATGACTCGAAAATCATGTCTCCTTCAAAAGGCAGATGAATTTCATCAGGATGCAAAACGTGGAATAAAACGACCTCAAGCCCTCTCGAACAAAGGAGCTTTAAACTTTTTCGCAGATCCTGATTTTGAACAAAAAAATCTGAGACCAGAATGAGCATGCTCCTTCTAGGCAGCCTTTCAGACAGGCCTCCCAGAACATCGGTGATCCGGGTTGTCCCTTGTGGTGAAATATTAGCCAAACCATGTAAAATATGTTGAAAGTGAGAGGCTTTGGAGCGAGGCGGAATATGCTCAATAACTTGCTCGTTAAACAAGGTCAGCCCTACCGCATCAAATTGCTTTAAAAGTAAATAGGAAAGTGCCGCGACCAGATTGCGAGCGCATTCCATCTTTGGAGGGTGCTCATTCAGAGGGGGTTGGTAGCCCATAGACCCGCTTGCGTCCAGCAAAACCGTGCACTTCAGATTAGTGGATTGCTCGAATTGTTTGACATGATATTTATCGGTTTTACCTGCCACCTTCCAGTCGATATGACGGATTTCATCCCCAGGGGAATAATCTTTATATTCCGCAAACTCCACCGAAGACCCTTTGTGGCGACTGCGGTGTTGCCCTGTTAAAAGCCCCTCCACCAGATTCATGGCGTTCATCTTCAAGGTGGAAATGCGGGAAAGGATTTGAGCGTCGAGTTTCTGTGCTGAGTTTTCCATAATCCCGGTTGTAGTTGAAAATAACTATCTTTACACATTGTCGCATAAAATTAAGGCGCCTCTAAAAATTAACTTTCACCCCCTTGGCCCTATGCTGAGGGGGCTTGTAGGCAGGGAAGCTATGGGTTTTTTCGGCCGAGACCACTCTTTACGGGTCAGTAATATCTGTTGCTAATCGGCTTCGCGCCTGGCAGCGGGTTGACATTGAAAGGAAGCCTTATAAAATGAACCTTCACTCTTAATAATGTTTTTTGGGTTTAGTTGATGAGTTCAGTTCGATATTGTAAATGCCATTTTCAGAATGGCGAGTCCGAGCACTGGGGCATTCTGGATCGCAAGGCCTTTGCTCAGAAGGGGGCGAAAGCACATTTTGCTCCAGATACTCCTTTACTTCCTCAGCACCTTTTGCTGGATCTGAGCTTTGACTGGGAAGAGGAGCGGGTTTGGGGAAGCACTACCTATGACCTGAAGGTCAACGGGCAGGATGTTCGGGAAATTGCGTTTGATGCGGCAAACCTGGAAATAGATCGAGTGATGCTGGGCCGCCGGACATTAGCATTTGAAAATACCGGTGACCGGGTAATCGTGTCTCTGGATAAGGCACTCAGGTATGGAGGGGTAGTGCAGGTGAAACTATTTCACTCTGTCACCCGGCCGCCAGCAGGAATTTATTTCACCAAGCAAGATGAAGCTTATCCTGACCGATTTAAAACAGTCTGGACTCAGGGCCAGGATGAGGACTCTAAATATTATTTCCCCTGTTTTGACCAACCAAATTTTAAACAGACGACCGAGGTTAAATTACATTTGCCCAAGGGGATGTTTGGATTGTCCAACGGACGTCTTGTCAAAAAGGGGGGACGTGCCAGGGAATCTTTTTTTCACTATAAACTCGAAATCCCTTACTCGACCTATCTTCTCTCCATTGTGGCAGGAGAGTTTTCCGAGCATAAGAGTCGCGTCGGGGATGTTGATATTAAATGGTATGTGCAAAAAGGCCGGGAGCGGGAAGGCAGGAATGCCTTTAAGGATACAGGGAAAATCATCCGTTTTTTTTCCGATTATACCGGTTACCCTTATCCCTATAAACACTATACCCAGATTGCCGTTCCTGAATTTGTATTTGGGGGTATGGAAAACTTTACCGTTACCACCCAGACAGATCTTACCCTTCATAACGACAGGGCCAGGCTGGACATGGATTCTAATGGATTAGTCGCTCACGAAGCTGCCCATATGTGGTTTGGCGATATTGTCACCGCGAGAAGCTGGTCGCATGCATGGTTGCACGAATCGTTTGCCACTTATTTCGATGCACTCTATACCCGTGAGTCGAAGGGCGAGGACGAATTTCGCTACCAGTTGCTGGAAGACGCGGAGACTTATTTCAGTGAAGATGCTCACTACCGCCGTCCTATCGTGACACATATCTATAAAGAACCTATCGATTTATTTGATGCCCATCTTTATCCGGGAGGGGCAGTGCGATTGCACTATTTAAAATCTCTTGTTGGGGAACCCCTGTTTCGCAAGGCTCTGACCCGGTTCCTCAAACGCCACGAGTATGGACTGGTTGAAACGGTGGATCTGGTTCGGTGCCTGGAAGAGGCTAGTGGAAAGAATTTTGATGAATGGATGGATCAATGGATTTTTCGTGGTGGTTATCCCATGCTTGAAGTTTCTTACCAATGGGGTGCGGTCTCAAATCTGGCGGAGATAACAGTTAAACAAACTCAGAAGGCCGAGAAAAAAGAAGAGGAACTGTTGTTCAAGCTTCCCTTGCAAATTGAGTTCTACACCCCTCGGGGCAGTGAAAAGTTTCCGCTGGAAATCAAAAATAAAGAAGAAAAGTTCAGTTTTCACCTCAAATCCAAACCGCTATTTTTCAGGCTGGACCCGGACTACGAATGCCCGGCTAAAAAAGTGAAGTTGGACGTTTCCCGATCCATTCTGCACGAGCAGTTGAAGCGGGACAAAGACCCGATAGGCCGCATTGAGGCGGCTCAAAGCCTTGTCGCTAAATCTTCACAGTCCGATATCAAAGCACTCAGCCAGTGCCTCAAAAAGGAACCCCAGTGGGGTGTGGCGAATCGTATCGCCAGAGCCTTAGGTAAAATAGGCGGGGAGTTCGCTCGCGATGGATTGCTCAAGGCAGTGAACAGCCGTGATGCAAAAATTCGCAGGGGCATCGTCCAGGCATTGGGAGAATTCATGGGTGATGAAAAAGTCGCCCGGGTGCTGAAGAAAATTGCCCAGGGTGACCCCTCATATAGAGTTGAAGCGGAAGCGTTGTCTTCTCTGGGACGAATCAAGGCGAAAAACTGTAGAACATTCCTGGAAGGTTTTTTGAATAGACCTTCGCACAATGATATAGGGAGGTCGGCAATATTCAGGGCTCTGGCCAGTCTGGAGGAAGAACAGGCCTGGGCAGTATTGATTGAGGGGGCGGATTATGGGGCAGCCCGTAGCAGTCGGTTTTCCGCTATTCAGGGACTGGCAAAGTTGGCCGGGCGATTTGAACATCTCAAACCCGAGGCCATCAACGCCCTGAAACGGTTTGCCCTGGAAACGCGAGGCACCCCTTCTGCAACATTTCGCGGTAAACTGGCAGCCATTCAGGCTATGGGCGGGTTGGAGGATCTCTCAGCTATTCCCACCTTGAGGAAACTGGCAGAGAGCGAAACCGATGGTCGTTTGAAAAGGCGGGCCGAGGAAACAATTGTCCGCCTGTTTGAGTCAGCTAAAAAACCTGGTGAAATGAAGTTGATACGATCTGATCTCGATGATTTGCTGAAGGACAATAAATCTTTACGTGATCGAGTGGATACTATGGAAAAACAAAAAGACGCTAAACAAAAAACCAAAAAGAAAAAAGGATAATGGAATGAAGAAGCCCTTTAATGATGATCCGGTGGAAGTGTTGGTGAAAAAGTTTTTGACTCAGAACGGAACAGTTCTGGATTTGCGATTAAAATATATCGGCGATGAAGGTCTGGAGTATCTGGCTCAATGTCCTGAGCTGGTCGACCTGGAAGTCTTGAATCTGGAAAGAAACGAGATCACCGACAAGGGAATCCAGTCGTTGGCGAAATCTTCAATCATTACAAACTTGAAGGAATTGCATCTGGAAAGAAACGCGATCGGCGATGGCGGAGCCAAAGCTATTGCCACATCGGCAAATTTTTCCTATCTGCACTTCATCAACCTTTGGAGAAATAAGGTGGGAATTGAGGGAGCGCAAGCCATTGCCAGCTCCGCCATTCTGGTTAACTTGAAAAACCTGGATATGGCTCAGAATAATATTGGCGATGAAGGCGCCAAAGCCCTGGCCGAGAGCAATACTCTGGCGAGCCTGGAGTGGCTCGAAGTATTTGGCAGTGGCCTGACCGAAGAAGGCAAAAAACAACTCAAGGAATCCACCGCCTTCCCCAAACTTCAAACTCTCGTTCTGGAGTAATTAGTGTTGTCACCGCTTGCCGGGTTTCTTGAAAATCATTCACCTCGGATGCTTTTTGACCAGGTACTTGTGGTAATCGTTGATGGATAAAGTCCCCAGCATTTGCCCGTGTTCCGTTACTGCCAGATGGTGGATGTTGTGATCCCGCATGACCTGAGCGGCTCTTTCCATACTTTCTCGGCTTTCCAGTTTGATGAGAGGAAAGCTCATAATGTCAGCCACCTGAACTTTTTCGGGATCCAGGTTTTCAGAGACCACCTTTTTGCTGATATCATGATTGGTGATGATTCCGATGTACTCCCCGCCTTCTTTGACCAGCAAGGAGTGGATTTCATTGTCGTGCATGGCATGAGTGGCTTCCAGAATGTTTGCCGTGGCACCAATGCTCAAAAGGGACTCCGCCATGTAGTTAAGAATTTTTTCCATTTCAACTCACCTACTTTCTAATAGCACCTACCTACAGGGCTAACATAGTCCCGGTGCTCGCACCTGTCAATGCAGGTCAGTCGAAATTTTCCGCGAGTATTTCAACTAAAGTGAGTTGAGCGATCCGTGTAAAATATCCAGCCTGTTTTTGAGAGGTGGGGGGGGCGACATTGCGGATGTTCAATGCTTGCGGCTTGCTTCGTTCAGACTGAAATAAAGAGTTGGTATGCTGAGGATCCGTATTTCGCTCCATCCATAATGGAAGCGGCATTCGCAGTCATCTTCAGAGGATGGTTTAGCTGTCACTTTTGAATAGTTCCTTTAAACTGTCCTGGCAACGAGGGTCTCGGGATAATTCGATCATAACCTTCTCGTTAACGCTCAAATTTGGCATGCTGGACTTAGAAAAATAATGAGAAAATGCAGCCCAAAGACTGGGGAGGTCTCTAAACTCATTATAGGTAGAGAGGATATTGGTCATATTGGTGACGCTTCGGCTGTCAATCCCTTCAAAGGAAATGAATAGCTGCATAGAGAGGTCATACAGAACTTGTGAGAGGTGCTCGGTTGCGACCTGCAAAAAAGGGAATTTGTTAACGTTCTTTTTCATGGACTCATTATTGGAAGAAAGAACGGAAATATTCCTCTTAACTTTTCCCATGTCATCAGAAATTTCTTCCCAGATTCTATCGTTCATCAGCCTTTTTTCCAGTTTTACTTTTTGCATTTTCCCGGGAAACAGTTTGTTAAAAGCAGAATAAATATTTGCCAACTCTTTGACTTTTGTAGGATAGGTTTTCCTTATATTTTTTTCCATATTCTGGTCATAACTCTGCATCATGGTCATAAACTCTTTTTTATCCAGGGGTTCATCGGCCTGAATTTTTTCTGTAGTTTTAGAGATACTTTGAAACAGTAGTTGTTTTTCATTTTGGGGATACCAGAAGTCTATTTCCTGAATAATGATATTGATTCGGTTCAGGATGTCTCTGCCATATTTTTTTTCATGATGAGGAGTGATGGTGATGGTGATATCGTCAGCATCTTTTTCCCGAACCACAATATTGAAATTCTTTTTAAGTAGCTTGGAAAAAATCATGTCAAGCCTGGAAAAATCGATTTGTTTTTCCTCGATACAACCCCAGGTTTCATTCATGATGGCTTTAAGTCGCCCTTTTTCACCATCTTGAGAAAACTTCGATTCCAGAGCTCTTTGTGCTCGTTTAATTTCTTGTTCGTTATAAACAATGAGAGACTTTTTAAGTTCGTTGAACTTTTGCAGGAGGGCGGATGATTTTCTCACCTCATCCACGTAAGAATATTTTTTTTTGGATTTCCGTGTTAGAGAAGTCAGAAACGTTTCTGTGTCAAAGACATCACTCATACGTGAAATCTGCATATTCATTTCCTTGACTTGAAAATAAAATTTCCCCAAATCCGGCTCCGACCTTTTATCTTTCAAAAAGGATTCCATAAATTTACAAACCTGATAGTAAATATCGTTGAGTTCCTTGTATGCATCGGGAGAGTTGTCAAAGAACTGATATTTGGAGAAAAGCCCATTTTTCATTCGCAATACGTTGTAACCCATGAGCTTGTTTTCGCCTGACTTGTAGCCGTTGAAAAACTCATTGAGGGTTATATTGTGTTCTTCCAGCATGTGAATCAGATCGTTCAATTCGGGAATAACGGTTTTCCCCATATTAGCCGGTGCGCGATAATATTTTTCCATGAAGTTCAACTCATACCGGATATTGGGAAGAACGTAGTCGAAAGTGGAGAGAATGAGCTCTACAGTTTTTAAAACTTCCTGCTTATAGATTTCCAGTTTGCATTCATACTGGTCTTCGGAAATCTGCTCAACATCCTGTTGCAGGTCTTTGAAAATTTTGTCGATTTCGCTCAAGCTTTGGAGAGCGGTTGATACATTGATGCGGTCGGAGCCGTTTTTCAAAAGAGGGCCGCTGGCATCTGCTTCTATTTTGGGAAGTTTTTTCTGGTAGGAGACAAGGATGGATAAAATGCGCTCCCTTTCTTCCTCGGGACCTTTTTCCCCAGGTTCAATATCAGGCGCATCTTTGACCTTGGTCTCGAAAAGAGACAACTGGTTTGTCAAAGCCGCAATATGTTTTTTGAGCTCGGGTAGAGCCTTGGAATCTATCATTTTATGCCATGTCCCCCATAACTAAATCATTTTACAGGCCTTATAAAGCATAGGGAAGAAAGAAATGGCTATTTTCACAGTGATTTTTTTAAATATTATCATTTAATTGGTAAAAATAATATTCTCCTTGCAGGTATATCCGCACGGCGAACTCATTTGTGTTGTTGCGGCTCGATGAGTTTATGTGCGGATGAGTATGCCGACCTAGGGCAGTGGTGGGTGAGAGAGAGATGTAAAGAACATGGCGTTATGAGTTTAATATTTTAAAAAAAATTGTTCGGGGGGGGGGCGGGTATGTGGAGGTGCCTTTAAATGACTTCCATCAATTCCATATAGTTACCGAGAAACCGTTGCAGGGCTTTATTTAATGGCTGGTGTTTGGGGTCTGTGATATCCGGGTCGCTTTCGATAAGGTGAAATGCTTCTTTTCGAGCTGTCTCCAGCACCTGAATATCACGGAGCAGGTTGGCGATTTTTAATAGAGGCACCCCCGATTGCCGCGTGCCCATAAAGTCTCCAGGGCCACGGATTTTTAAATCTTCTTCAGCGATGACGAATCCATCACCGGAATTTTGCATGGCCTTCATCCGGGCTTGTCCCTCCTCGGATATCGGATGATAGGCCATGAGCAGGCAATGGGAGGCATGGTTTCCCCGGCCCACACGCCCGCGTAACTGGTGCAACTGGGCCAGACCGAACCGCTCGGCATGTTCAATAATCATGACGGTGGCGTTGGGGACGTCAATGCCCACCTCGATGACCGTTGTGGAAACCAGAACCTGAATTTCTTTTTTAAGGAACCGGGACATGATGCTCTGGCGTTCTTCCTTTTTAAGCTTTCCATGTATCAAGCAAGCTGTGAAATTGGGGAAGTGTTCCTGAATATAATCAAAAACCGTAACGGCGGCTTTAAGGTCGATGGATTCGGATTCTTCAATCAATGGACAGACCACAAAAGCCTGTCGGCCCTGTTGCAACTGTTTTTCCATTATGCTGTAGGCCTTTCCCCTTTGGTTTTCAAAAAACAGGTTGGTGGCAATTTCCTGGCGCCCGGGTGGGAACTCATCTAAAAGCGACACATCCATATCGCCATAGAGGGTGAGCGCAAGAGATCTTGGGATGGGTGTGGCCGTCATAATGAGAAGATGCGGATGGTCGCCTTTTTTGCCGATGGCTTCTCTTTGCATGACTCCGAATCGATGCTGTTCGTCAATCACAGCCAGCCCGAGTTTTTTAAATTGGATCTCTTTTTGAATCAGGGAGTGGGTCCCGACAACGATGTGTGTTTTTCCTGTCCGTATATCTTCGAAATATTTTTGCCGCTCTTTGCCCTTGAGCGAGCTGGTTACCAGGCTGAGCTCGAGGCCTAATTTTTCACAAAAAGGTCGGATGTTTAAATAATGTTGTTCGGCAAGAATTTCTGTCGGAACCATTAGTGCTGATTGTGTTCCGTTATCCACAGCGGTCAACAGGGCGGTGAGGGCCACGATGGTTTTGCCGCTCCCAACGTCTCCCTGAATCAGGCGGTTCATGGGCTTCTCTTTTTCCAGATCTTCCATGATTTCACCGAGAACCTTTTTCTGTGCCCCTGTTAATGTGAAAGGCAATAGCTTTACAAATCGTTTGATGAGTTCTCCGCGAGTTTTAAATACGAGTCCTGTGCGTTCTTCTCCTGCACGGTTTTTCCTGAAAGCCAGGCCTAACTGGATCAGGAATAATTCTTCAAAGACCAGCCGTCTTTGTGCTGGGGTCTTAAATGCATCCAGCTCTTTCAGGCAGGAACCTTGCTCTGGAAAATGAGACTTGGCGAGGGCCTCTGACCGGGAAGGGAAGTTATGACGCTGGATCAGGTCATCGGGAAGAAACTCTTCAGCTAGAGGCAGGTATTTATCGAGAACATTTTTAATGATGGCCCGCATGGATTTAAGGTGCAAACCATCGGTGACATGGTAAACGGGGACAATTTTCCCTATTTCGAGAGAACTGACGTTTTCTCCAGATTCCTGCTCGGTTTCTGGGTGGATGATCTCGAGTCCTGAACGATTGTTAAGAGTGGGTTTTCCTGAAAGAATAATTTTTTGTCCCGTTTGAAACTTTTCCTTCATATAAGTTTCGTTAAACCGGAACCATTTGGCTCGGATGATTCCTGTCTCATCCTGAATGATGGCTTCAAATACTCTTTTTCGACGTCCCATAAATATTGTTCCAGAACTCAGGACTTCTCCTGTGAGGGTGACGTATTCACCGGGAACAGCCTGTGAAATTTTTTTAAACTGGGTGCGGTCTTCAAATCGGAAAGGCAGAAAATAAAGGCAGTCCTCAATGCTTGTTAGATGTAGTTTTTCAAGAAGAATCGCTTTTCTTGGGCCAACCCCTTTTATAAACTGCATGGGGTCGTTTAGAGAAGGTGTGTGTTTCATGGTTCTAATATTAACGTGCAAGTTGTGTGGGGGCAAGAAGTTCTACCACGATTGAGCGTTGACAGAAAAAAATTGTGGAAGTATCCTTAACTTAAAGGTTTATCCTTTCCCCTGGCCTTTGAGCGGGTGGAAAAATAATGGAGGTTTCATTCCTGCTATGAAAGTTCAGGATCTGACAGACGCGCTATTGAAGTACATGCCTGATGCTGATGTCGACATCATTCTGAATGCTTATATTTATTCTGCCAAGGCCCACCGGGGGCAGAGCCGAAGATCTGGGGAGGCCTATATTTCGCATCCGCTTGAAGTGGCCCATAATCTGGTGAAGCTGAAGCTGGATCCAACCACCGTAGCCGCCGGCCTGTTGCACGACACCATAGAAGACACCCTTTCCACTCCAGAAGAAATCCAGGAATTATTTGGTGACGAAATTTTTCAGCTTGTGGATGGGGTGACCAAGATCAGCCGGATCCATTTTTCCAGCCATGAAGAGAGCCAGGCAGAAAACTACAGGAAGATGATCTTCGCCATGGCCCATGATATTCGGGTTGTTTTGATCAAGCTTGCCGACCGGGCTCACAATATGCAGACCCTGGGTTCCTTGTCTGAAGAAAGACAGCGAAGGATTGCACGGGAAACTCTGGAAATTTACGCTCCCATTGCCAATCGTCTCGGTATTGGATGGTTGAAAGCCGAGTTGGAGAACGGTTCGTTCCGTTATCTTTATCCTGAAGAGTTTCGAGCGATTGAGGAAAAAGTGGCAAAGGGCAAAGACAATCGGACCCAGTATGTGGAAAAAGTCACCTCCCGGTTAATGAGAGAGTTGAAAGCGGCGCAGATTATAGGAGAAGTTAAGGGAAGGCCCAAACAATTTTTTAGTATTTATAAAAAGATGATGGATCAGAATATAAGCTTTGAAGATGTTTATGATCTGATTGGTGTGAGGGTTTTGACGGAATCCCTGAGTGACTGTTATTCGGTTTTAGGGCTGGTACATTCTCTTTGGAAACCCATACCGGGGAAGTTTAAGGACTATATTGCCATGCCCAAGCCCAATATGTACCAGTCCCTCCACACCACGGTGATCGGCCCAAGGGGAGAAAGGGTGGAGGTGCAGATTCGCTCCGCGGAAATGGATAAGGTATGTCAAGGGGGGATAGCGTCTCACTGGCGTTATAAAGAAAAAGCTGATGGTGATGATAAGCCGATGAACCAGCAGTTGTTATGGGTTCGGCATCTTCTTGAAAATCAGAGAGACTTAAAAAATCCGAAAGAATTCCTCAATGCCTTCAAGGTAAATTTGTTTCCGGATGAGGTTTATGTGTTTACTCCCGGAGGGGATGTGATTGCCCTGCCGTGCAACGCTACTCCGGTAGACTTTGCGTTTCAGGTTCATACTGACGTAGGCTGTCATTGTCAGTCCGCGAAGGTGAATGGAAAGGTTGTTCCTCTACGGTATAAATTGCAGGACGGGGATCAGGTAGAAATCACCACCTCCGAAGACGCATCTCCCGGCCGCGACTGGCTGGCCTTTGTTAAAACCTCCAAGGCACGCAGTCGGATATCCAACTTCATAAACACAGAAGAGCGTTCAAGAAGTTTGAGTCTGGGAAAAGAACTCCTGGAAAAAGAGATTCACGAGTATGGTCTGGACCCGGTAATAGAAATGAATGGTGAAGCCTTAGGAGAAGCCGCCCAGGCTTGCGGTTTTAATTCTATCGACAGCCTGTTGACGGGAGTTGGAATTGGAAAGTTATCAACCCATCATGTCATCGAAAAACTGATTCCGAGAGAAAAGCTGGAGGGCAAGGAGTCTCGTGATAAGACATTAATAAAACTTAAGGAAAGCCGGCCTCCGGAATCCACGCGTAACGCCATCAAGGTTCAGTGTTTCAATGAAAATATTCTCATCCGCATTGGTAAATGCTGCCATCCTCTTCCTGGGGAGCCGATCATTGGGTATATCACCAGGGGCAGGGGGGTTACGGTGCATCATATTGACTGTCCGAGTGTTGGAAGTATTATCAATGACCCGGAAAGGCTGGTGGGTGTTGAATGGGACGCTGGTCTGAATGTCATTTACCAGGCTCATATCGCGATTGTTGCGGCCGACAAGCCCGGAATTATGGCCACCATCAGTCAGTCTTTCGCGGAATGCGGGATCAATATCACCCGCGCCAATATTCAGCAGGGATCAAACAAAAGAGCCTACTTCGACTTGTCCATAGAGGTTCAGGATGTGGAACACCTGAATCAAATTCTTGAAAAAATACGCCAGGTCGATGGTGTCATTTATCTGGAGCGGATCAAGGACTTCAACAAAAACGCGCCGATCAAAAACAGGCTGGAGGCTCTGGGTGAAAAACTAGGGGCACAGGGAGAACGGGAACTGAGTGCTACCTGATGGCTTTAGTTATTTTTCCTGATTTGATGCAGCGGGTGCAGATTTTCATGGTTTTAACAGAACCCTTCATCACCACGCGCAACTTTTTGATATTTGGTTTCCAGCGTCGGCGAGTTTTATTATTCGCGTGACTGACATTGTTACCAAATTGGGATTTTTTATCGCAAACTTCACATTTTAAGGACATCAAATTCTCCGAAATAGATTGTCTTGAAGATGGTTAGATGCTAGCATAACCTTGTTAAAGGGGCAAGAGGATTTGAATAATCAATTATGATTGTAGAAAAAAATACCAGAATTAACGATATTCTCAGCGCCCATCCTGAGGCCATGAGATTTTTTGAAGAAAAACAGATGTCCTGTGGCAGTTGTTTTGCTGTGAAATTTGACACTCTGGAAAATGGGGCCTTGATGCATGGCATGGAGGTCACCACCCTGATCAGCCAACTTGAACAGTTTTTAGAATCTCTTCCTACCCGTACCGTCTCTACCTGATACAATTATTTCGTTATGCTTTAACTTTTTATCTTTTGGAGGTGCAGGTTTTGCGTCCAGATAGAATAGGAAACTGCGTTGCTGCGGAAAAAATCAGTGTAGGGGTGAGAAATTAACCGAGAAACTTTGATTCAGTGATGATGTTTTCAAGGACTTTTTCAGCGAGTTGATCACTGGACACGCGATAATTGCCATTTGCGATTTGGTCCTTAATGCGATCCACTTTTTCGATGCGAATATCAGGGGCCGCATTGACCGCTTCGGTCGCTTTTTGAATATCTTTGGCCTTAGACGATATAGCAATCTGCTCAGTGCCGCTTGATGAGGAAGCACTGCCTTGGCTCTTGGTGGTAGCCGCCTTGTCCCCGACTTTGACCCTGTCTTGGATCGCTTTACTTTTAATTCGAAAATCGTTGCCTGGAATTTCCATGATACCGGCCTTTAAAAAATGAATTTAGCATCAACAGGTTAACTTTTTACCCTTGAGGAGTAAAGATCTTTTTCCAACCCTCCAAGGTGAAACCTGATCTCCTGTTATAATTATCGGAACTGATAGGGGAAACTTTAGCCGAGTTTTGTAAAAAATGTGAGTTTTTTTATCCCATAGACCTTTTAAAGCAAACAGCTTACCAATTTTTCATCTGAAATCCGAAACCGGGTTTTGTGCGCCGGTTGGCGTTTAGTTTCCGTGTGAGACTGCTTTTGTGCGAAAAAACATAGGTTTTACTCCGGTGGTGTATTGATTTATGAACTTTAAAAACCCTGTTTCCACGGTAGATATCATTATTGAGCAGGCTGGAGGGATTATCCTGATAGAGCGAATGAACCCTCCGCATGGCTGGGCATTGCCTGGAGGGTTTGTCGATTATGGCGAATCTCTGGAATCTGCGGCTCGTCGGGAAGCCTTGGAAGAAACAGGGTTGGTGGTTAATCTATTGGGCCAGTTTCACACCTATTCGGATCCGGATCGCGATTCCCGGCAACATACCATCTCTACGGTTTTTGTCGCTCAGGCTAGTGGAAAGGCTCAAGCAGGTTCAGATGCCCGAAAAGCAGGCCTTTTCACAAAAAGCACTCTTCCAGAACCGATCGTGTTCGATCACGCTCTTATATTGAAAGATTATTTTGATTGGCAGGCAAATGGCCGGACCGGCGTAGGACAGTTAAAACCTTGAAAGGTTGATATTTATGAAGCAATTAGGTCAGAGTTTTATTGCGGTTGCAAGTATGGTTTTTGTGCTTTTCTGGTGCCTGCCCAGTTTTGCGAGCCCTATCGACTCCAGTAAGTATTCCCGAATCATCTGGAATTATCTGGAGACCCTTTGTGCCTATGGTCCAAGAAACCCTGGCAGTGAAGGCTATCGTGAAACCCTGAATTTGATTCGCAAGGTGGGTGAAAAATATGCTGATCAGGTGGTGGAACATCCATTTTTAGTCCGTACCGCCATGTCATCTTCTCAGGAGATGGTCAATTTGGAACTCAGGTTTCATGGAACCGAAGGCGGCACCCCCATTTTGATTGGAGCGCATTTTGATACCCGGCCTTTTGCCGATGAAGACCCGGACCCGGAAAAAAGGTCCCAACCTATATTGGGCGCAAATGATGGCGGTTCTGGCACGGCGGTTTTGCTGGGGCTTGCCCAGTATCTCAGTCAGCACCCGGTTGCCCGGCCTGTCCACCTGGTGTTTTTCGATGGGGAGGATTTTGGCTCCAAGGATTCAGGACTGAATCTGTTGGGGTCGACCTACTACGCTCAGCAACTGGCTCAGGAAGAAAGAACCAAATGGCCTTATTGGGTGCTGGTCATCGACATGATAGGGGATAAAGACCTGCAGATTTTTAAGGAATCTTTTTCTCTCAAAGGCAGTTCGAGTTTTCTCGATAAAATATATAGAGTCGCGAGAGAGCAGGGCGCACAGTCATTTAAAGAGGAAATGAAATATACTATTTATGATGACCATTACCCCTTCCACCGCATGGGGATTCCGTCAACGGTACTGATTGATTTCGACTACCCCCACTGGCACACCCTCGCCGACACGCTGGACAAATGTTCCATTGAGAGCATGTACTCTGTTTTCTCTGTTGTAGCGAAGACAATTGAGGATTTGTAGCGGGAAAGGTGTAAGTTTTGCTATAGCAAAAGGTTTCTTTCAGAATATTTTTCAAATTACAGGGGTAATTTTGAAGAACCTCGTCTTGCGTTAAAGCAAAAAAAGTAAATCTCCCCAATAAAGATTCGATCAAGCAATAGGCAAGCTAATAATAAAGGTTGTTCCTTTACCTACCTCACTTTCTACTCTGATCTTACCACCATGCTCCTGAATAATCCCATGAGTCACAGCCAGGCCCATTCCCGTCCCTTGTCCTTCTGGTTTGGTGGTGAAAAAAGGCTCAAATATTTTCAATTTAACTTCTTCTGTCATACCCGCTCCTGTATCGCTGAAGGTAAATTGATGGAATTTCTTGCCAGCTTCTTTTACTGGCTTGCAACCCACGGTGATAGTGCCCCCATCGGGCATGGCGTGTTTAGCGTTATGGATAAGATTTAAATACACCTGTCGGATCTTATCAGGGTCATATGAAATATCTACAAGCGTATCGCACCAGTCTCGTACAATCTCAACATTGTCCAACTTATATTCATTCTCCACTAGAGAAACTGCTTTCTCTATCTCATTCTTCATGTTTCCTGATTCAAGTTCTGAGTTGCCCGTTCTAGAAAATGCTAATAATGAACTCATGATTTTCTGGATACGGTCTATTTCACGCCTTATTTTGTTGCAGAAGTTCTGAATGTTCGGATCATCTTTAGTCTTTCTTTGCAGCATCTGGGTGTGTACTGAAATTATATTCACAGGATTTAAGACTTCATGGCTGACCCCAGCGGCCAACTCACCCACTCCAGCAAGTTTCTGAGCAGCTACTAATTGTTTTTGTGCTGTATCCATCCTTTTTTTAGCTTCTTTACGCTCAGTGATATCCTCGACCATGCATAAATGGATTGGACAATCATTTTCTGATGTGGGCATCTTATGAACGGTCATGCTTATCCAGACAATAGAATCATCTGGACGGAAATACCGTTTATCCATGTTAAAGCCTTCTATTTCTCCAGAATTAACGAGCTTCATATTATCCAAGTCTTCTTGCACATCGTCAATATGGGTAATGCTCATCCAATCTAGAGCGAGCAATTCATCTTTATTTCTTCCGGTAATTTGGCTAAACTTCGGATTGATCTCAAGGATTTTCCCAGTGAGCGATTCGATTAGTGCAATGCCCAATGGATTTCCCTGGAAAATTGTACTGAATCTGCCCTCGCTCTCTTGGCGTTGTCTTTCAGTTTCTTTACGTTCAGAAATATCACGAACCAAACCAATGACTAAAAGCTCTCCCCTCTGTTCCATTTTAGTCAAGGTAAGATCAATGGGAACAAGGCTGCCATCTTTTTTCCTCGCTTCAACTTCCACTAAAGCCATATGAGGTGATATTTTTCTCGTTTTTTTAAATCTTGCGAACCCTAGATCATGTTTTTCTTTATAGAATTCATCCATCAAAATTTTTATAGGCTTATCCAGCACTTCCTCTGCCCTGTAGCCAAATATCTCCTCAGCACCTTTATTGAATAGTTGGATGTTTCCATCCACATTAGAAATGATCAACCCATCCTTTAAGTTATTGACAACTGAACGAATCAACCTTTCATGGTCGATGAGAGTGCTTTCTAATTGTTTCTTCTCTGTAATATCCTCTTTAAGGCAAATGAATTTTGAAACCTTTCCATTGATATCCTTTAAAGAAAAAATAAGAACCGACTCCCAATACAACTCCCCGCTCTTCTTCTTATTATGGAAAACGCCACGCCATTCTTTACCCTGAGAAATTGTCTCCCACAATATTTTGTAGTAGGCATCGGGCGATTCACCTGACTTAAAGATTCTTGGGTTCTGGCCTAGAACTTCCTCTGAGGAGTAACCTGATAATTTGGTTAGTGCTTCATTTACATATTCAATATTACCCTCATCATCTGTAATTAAAACTGCTATAGGAATTTGTTGGGCCACCTGCGATAGTTTTTCGATAGTCTCACTATTCTTTTTCTCTTTTTGGATATCTGAAATGGAGCCCGACATACGGAGGGCTTTCCCTTCCTTATCTCTTTTGACAGCACCTTTGCTACGAAACCATCGATACTCTCCACTTTTATGTTTTAAGCGGAGCTCCACATCGTATTTTTCTTGACCATAAAAATGGTTTTTGAGAGTCTCCTCCATTCTAGGTAGATCATCTGGATGTAACAGTGACTTGAAACCAGAGTAATTCGATTCGATATCACCTCTTTTTAAACCTACAAGGGCATACCAATCATCCGACCACCACTCTTCATCTTTGTTAACATCAGGCCAATCCCATAATCCATCCTTGGAACCCCTGATGGCTATTTCATATTTTCCTTGAAGGTCTTTAATGGATTTGATTAAAGGTTCGCTGATTCGTATGAAAGCAAATAATCCTAATAGAATTGTAAACAGCCCCCCCCCATCCCGCCATTATCCCGGTTTTTATAAAAGGAGCCCTTATTTCAGTTAAATCAATTTTTGCGACTAGCCCAAGGTTCAATACGGCAACGGGTTCATAAGCTGCTAGAACTTTTTTACCCCGATAATCCAGGCCAATAATGACCCCCGACTCTCCTTTCAAAGCCCTTCTCATAGGTTCTGAAGAGATTAAATTTAAGGGAATATTGGTTGCGGTTGTTTTTGAATGACGATGTCTTAAAAGAAATACGATTTGATCGGCTTCCAATTTTGCTAAAATGAATTCGCCTGTTTCTCCAAAGCCTTCAAACTTTTCATGAGCATTTCTGATCTGGTTTAAAGTAGCTTCTGTAGTACCACCTGGAAAGCTAGAACTATACTTGGCATCAAACTCTGCCACGGATTCCACTATACGGGCACGGCTCTTAACGATATTTATTAGTTCCAATCGCTTTTCTTCAAAGATGGCTTGGTATGAAAAATATAAAGAAATAGACCCTACAGACAGAGCCACCAGCACCATTGTGATGCCAAGATACAATCTTTGTTTATGTTCAATAGTCATATCAAGATCCGCATCACTTCATTATCCATTTTTTGATGGTCTAAAATAGTTGCTTTGAATTTTTCACCCTTTTTTTTATTACACCCAAAGTTATGATAATAAAATATAGTCGATGTTTTCACTCTGGACTCATGGTTTAAACCTGTTGAGGCGGACCTTTAAGAAGGCTTGTTAGTTTCACTCGATGCAAAAACATAAAAGTCTGAAACGAAGGGGTCTATTTTTTCTAATAGAATTGCTTTATTAATCAACGTGGGGTTTAGGGTGGTATTGCGAGATAAAATCAGTTTTCCGCTTTGTGAAATCAGGTCACGGGAAAGAACCATGTTGGGAGCCAGTTCATTTAATGCGACCTTCTTTTCTCTAGTGGATTTGTACTTCAGCAATTCAATTATTTCGGCGACAGCCTGAACTACTGAGGCATCATATTTTTTGTTAACATCCTTCTTGATAACTTCTAAAACTTTACCTCCTTCACAAATATCCTGCTGAATATTTCTTCTATTTCCCATTTCCAGTATTTCATCAAAAGCATTTGCCACAGCAATGATGCGGGATTCTATAGGTATTTCATCCCCAGATATACCATCGGGGTATCCTGATCCATCAACATTCTCACATTGATGTCTAATGATCTCGCCTAACATTCCAAGTTCCGGGTGCGATTGAACAATCTCCTGGCCCCATATTGGGATACTCTTGAAAATTTTCTTTTTAATTCCATCCCACTCATCAGAAATGCCTCCCCACATATCTCTTGGGAGATTGAGTTTTCCCACATCGTGATAATAACTTCCAAGTGCGGTTCTCCAAACAAACTTCAACTTCATATGTTCAGCAATTTCTTTAGCCAGCCAAGCCACATTATGGCTGTGACAACCGAACTCAGGATGGCTAAGCTTAATTAATTTGAAGGGAAATTTGAGAGCTAAATATAGTTCTTGATTAAGTGTTTTGTTGAGCTTCTGAAACTTCAGGCTTTCTTCTTTTAGATGATCCAATTCTTCCTTTTTCTGTTTTTGCTCACCTAGCTTCTTTTTTCTATGTTCTAACGCTCCTTTCACCTCTTTGAGCAAATGATCCAAGTCAACGGGTTTGGTGACATATCCAAACGCTCCTTTTCTCATACATTCTTCTGCGATTTTTATGTTTGAAACAGCTGTAACCATTATCACTTCGACTTCTTTGTCTTTAATCTCAATCATGCCCAGAGCTTCGATTCCATTGAGATAGGGCATTTTTATATCCAATAAGATGCAGTGGGGCTTAAACTCATCTACCTTGGACAAGGCATCCTCACCATCGTGAGCAATAGCAATAATGAATTGCTGATCCTCAAAAAACTCTTTTAATGCTTCGCAAACCTCGACTTCATCGTCAACAATTAAAATTTTAGAATATAATAGGCTCATAAAATAAGATTGTTAAATTTGTAATGCCTGAGCTTTTTCTTTTGGTTGCTAAGCGGAGAAAGAGCCTTCAATGATATTAGTGCGATAACTCCTTTACCCGGCCCCAAAATATTTTTAAGTTTACATCATGCTTTTTTTGGGCATTGCTACGAACTGTGTCCATTTCCTCATAATTATCTAGAAGAGTATCGGTAATATTTTTGTCAATTTTCCCTTCTGAAACCTTTTCAGAAAAGATCTCAACTACTTTTTTCTTTTCCATTCCTTTTCTGTAGGGGCGGTCTTCTGTTAAAGCAGTAAAAATATCAGCCACGGCCATGACTCTTGACCCCGTTGGTAGTTCCTTTGCAGATCGGTGAAAAGGATAACCTTCCCCCGTTAATGTTTCATGATGAAATGATGCCCAAACGGCTATCTTTTCCAGCCCCTTCACTTCCTTCAGTATGGAGTAGGTGTGGTAAGTATGAGATTTCATGACATCTCTTTCATCTTTGTCCAAATTCCCCGGTTTTTCTATGATTGTTTCAGGAACAGCTAACTTACCCAGGTCATGAAGGTAACCCGCAATTCTCATTTCCTGGCATTCGGTGGAAGTCATATTTAATAATTCCGCCAACTTCATGGCAGAAGCAGATACGCCACTGGAATGATTTGCGGTAAAGTGACTTCTAGTGTCTATTATGGTTGAAAAGAATTGAGCTATTTCTTCCATACCATGAAGGTCAAGAGGTATCGCGGGGAGTTGCGATTTTTCTTTTATCACCTTATCCAGGTTTGGAGAAATTATGTCCAGTCAAAAGGCTTCTTGCTTGGCTATATTGAGAAAGGCATTGACATATTCAGGGATAAATTTTTCGCCGCTAACGGAAGAAATTTTTTCAACAATTGACGACACTTGATTAGAAACCGGGCTCCTTCGGTTTACAAGAACGGCTATTCTGTCCGCAAGGTGAATCAAGTGACTCGTTTTAGGAACTGATTGACCTCTGAAAGTTTCACCTTCACCATTATTCCACGGCACATGGTGAAATTTTACCAGAGGAGCAAAGATTGCAAATGGAGGAAAGCTTTCCAATAATAAGGCGCCTAGTTCTGCATGGGCATGAGTTGACTTGTCTTCAAAATCCAGTAACTTGAAGCGGTCGGCTAAAACTATGGCCCCAATGTCATGCAAGATAGAAGCTAAAAAAATTGTACTGACTTCTTTGGTAGGTAATGCCAGCTCCGCCGCAAGACAAGAAGCTATATAGCAGGTTCTCTTATGGTGATCATTTAAGGCAGGGTTAATTATATCTAAAGCACTGGAAAGAGCCGAAATCATGTCGATCATTTCGACAGGGGAAAAACTGCTATCATCCTTAGAAGGACTCTTTAAACTGGCATCATCAAAGCCGTGAACATTCTCTTCTAGAGGACTTTGTTCAAGAGCATCCTTGATTTTTTTAATGAAGACATCTTTTTGTTTGCATTTTTCTTCTTCTGCAACGTGTAGTTCATATTTTTCTACAGCAGATTTAACCACTTCTAAAAAAACATCAATATCAATGGGTTTTGTTAGAAATCGGTATACCTCAGCCCTGTTAATAGATTCCTCCATCATTTCTGCATTTTGGTAGGCAGTGACCATAATTCTTGGTGTGTGTGGAGATGACTTCTTGGCAATTTCCAGAAACTCCGTACCTTTCATGATGGGCATTTTATAGTCAGCTACAATTGCCGAAAAAGGGGGTCTTTTTGCCAGTTGTTCTGTGGCTTCTGTTCCGTTTAGGCAAGAAACAACTTGATAGCCTTCTTCAGAGAGAAGTTCAACGACCAGTGTGAGGAATTCTTTTTCATCATCTACCACCAAAACTGAATGAGTGTTTTTTTTCATGATCAGATATTTCTCAAGTTTGACTGAATGCTACCTTGCTGGAACTACTTTCAAAAAAAATTCGAGGTGCATATGCGATCAAATCTTTGCTCTACATATTCTTAATATATTTACAAACTCCCATTCTTGTAAAAACTTTCAGTGAAAATAATTCTCCATACGAAAACAACTATTACTATACCAAGTTTTTAGGGTGAAAAACGAGTTCCTTTCCATTTAATAGTTGTTGTAAGGATCACATTAATTATAGAAAGATGTCGGGTGTACGTTTATTATTAGATAGTACTGAAATGTCGAGCGCTAGGGCTTAAGTTACAAGTGTAGTCTTTTCTATGTTTTCGGAAGGTAAGGAATTGAAAATGTTGCTAGAAGAGTTATTTAATGGGGAAGTAAAGATTCCATCACTGCCAGAAGTATTTTATCAGTTTAAAAAAGCAGTGGATGATCCTGATAGTACCTTTGAAGAGTTGAGCCGGATAATTGGCAATGATTCTGGTATAACCACACACCTCTTAAAAATAGTAAATAGTCCTTTTTATGGGCTATCAAGTAAAGTAGAAACTATTTCTCATGCAATTAGTATCATAGGTAGCGACCAACTTCATGACCTGGTTCTGTCAACTTGTGTGTTGAATAAATTTAAGAATATTCCCTCAAAAGCATTAGAAATGAAATTATTTTGGGAACATAATATTGCCTGTGCGTTGGCATCTAAAATAATCTCATCTCATTTAAATATTGGATGCCCGGAAAGTATCTTTGTCAGTGGATTGTTGCATGATATTGGTCGGCTAGTAATCAGTATCAATATTCCCGACAAGTTTAATGAGATATTCCTGCTGGCGCAAATGAATAATAGTCATCTTCTGGTTGCCGAGAATAAAATATTGGGGTTTGGTCACGATGAAGTTGGAGGTGAACTTCTAAGAAGATGGAAACGAGTTATGCTCATTTCTGGTGTATGAGGAATGAGGAGGCGGCGTCCCCTTT
>JACNKA010000143.1 GCA_014382285.1 Nitrospinota bacterium
TTTGGCGAAAGAAAGCAGCCCATTGATAGACCGCACTCCTACATCCAGCGGCTCTCTCAAACGTTTTCGTTCCAACGGGTTTATCGGATTTCCCATCAGCGGATATTCCACGCCAGTTGGGATAGGCCCTTTGCCGTCGATAGGCAAACCGTTGCCATCAATAATTCTGCCAACCAATGCATCGCTGACTTGATAAGTTGGAAATTCTTCGGTGGACTCAATAATGCTCCCAGGTTCAATCCCCATAATATCTCCCAGAGGCATTAATAGAATTCTTTTATCCTGAAACCCTACTACCTGGGCCTGAATGGGCGGCCGGTTACTGGGAAATATGGTACAGAGGCTTCCCACCGATACCGCCGGGCCATCACCCTCAATAACCAGGCCAATGATACGGTTCACCCTTCCCGTTTTCTTAACGAAATCGGTTTTATCGATAAACGAACTATATTTTTTTAAATTAATGACAGAATCCATAATTTTTTAATTCATTTCTTCAGGAGGTTCAATTTCCGTATCGTTCTCTTCCGACAGGGTTTGATCATCTATGGAAGTTTCTGAATCGTTCTCTTCAGGTTGTTTTTTTTCATCCGAAGAAACTTCCAAGCCATCTTCAGTGACCGTGTCCATTTGCACGTTTGCCACAGCAGCCAATTCTTCTGGCAAAGGAGGAGCAAGATTGAGAATGCGATCCATTTGTTCTCCCAGCTTATCAATCCGCGCATCGATCACGCCAAAATTGGTTTCTACAACACAGCCACCCCGCTCTACTCCAGAGTGAGCCTCAAAAGTAATGTTTTTTATATCACTGAATAAATGATGCAATTCCGGGCGAAAACTCTCCGCATATCCTTTATCCGTGGGATTAATCTTGATGACCATTGACTCGCGGTCAAGCACCGATTGAACCGCCAGGCGAATAATCTCCTGCACAGAATCATCACGCATAGAAAACTCAAAATGAATGACCTTCTTCGCCAGGCTAACTACCATTTCGACCATCTCCCGCTCCACCTTGTCGTACATATTTTTGCGAAAACCGTTCAAGTCCGAAATCAAACCCTCCACAGTTTCCAGAAAAGGCTTGAATTCCTCGCGGGCGGCTTCTTCCCCTTTTTTAAATCCCTCAGCATACCCGGCATCATGACCCTCTTTTTTGGCATCCGCCTTGATCTTCGCAACCTGACTTTTCGCCTTATCCAGAGCATCCTTAAGAAGTTCTTTTACACCCTCTTTAGCTTTATTAACATTGGACTGGTCGAAATTCCTGGCGTTTTCCGAATCATAAGTGAAACCTCGACGCATGGAAGGTTTCTCGATGATCAGATCGTTCAACTGATAAGAACGTACTTCCGTTGGGGACTTAGTTTTATCCCCGCGTGTCGCTTCAAGATTACTCAGAGTGAAAGATTTACCGAGTTCAGACAAGGGCTTCTCCTCTACCTATCAGGATTTTTCCATTTCCTTCCAATTGCTTGCACACGGAAACTATATTGTGCTGAGCCCTTTCGACTTCGCTGATTTTCACCGGCCCCATAGATTGTAAATCCTCTTTTAGCATTTTCGCCGCGCGCTCTGACATATTGGAAAAAAGTTTTTCTTTCAATTCATCGGTGGCCGTTTTCAAAGACACCAACAAATCTTCAGGCTCTACTTCCTTAATGACAAGTTGAACTGCATTGTCATCGATTTCAAGAATATCCTCAAAAACAAATCTCAAGTTACGAATCTCGTTGACCATACCCGGATCCACTTCTTCCATAGAAGTCAATATATCCGTTTCCATCGTCCTGTCCAGAGCTGCCATAACTTTAGCCACCACCTCAACGCCTCCCAGTTTTTTTCCCGACACGGCGGCGGATGTCCTGAACTCCTTCTGCAGGGCCTCGTCCAAATCACGAATAATATGCGGCTCTACCCTGCCCAAAGTCGCCAGGCGATGGACGATTTCCATACGTTTTTTTTCGGGGATATCTCGAAGAGTCTGACTTGCAGAATTACCATCCAGATGAGCAAGAATAATTGCCGCCGTCTGAGGATGTTCATTCTTAATGAATGAAGCTATGGCCTTAGGCTCAAGAAGTTGAACGGTTTCCAAGCCACCGCCTATTTCTTCTCCCGGCGCGGTGATATTTTTTAAAATCTGCGTGGCCTTTGCCGGGTCAATCGCTTTCATCAGTGCCGATTTAAGAAAATCCAGCCCCCCCGTATTCAGTTCTCCGGTCTCCGTTTCGATCAGATTATAAAAATCTCTATTGACGGAGTCCATAACCGGCATAGCTATCTCACCCAAATTCGACATATAGTTGACAAGAGTCTGTATCTCGCCCTCATCCATATTCGCCAGCACCTGTGCGGCTTTTTCTTCACCCAGGTTCATCAGAAAAATGGCAGCTTTTTCGGGTCCATTAATTTTCATAGTCACTCTTCTTTAAGATTTCGCTTTGGGTTCTTTTTCCCGCATCCATTTTCGGATTACACCGGCAGTATATTTTGGATCTTTGTGAACAAATTCCGCCACCGACTCTCGAACATGGGCCGATTCTGAGGCCATTTCACTGAGGCGGCGTTTCTCTTCATCTACCGCGTCAAAATCCCCCGTACTCAGTTGATCCGTGTCTGCAACCACTTCCACCGACATTGTCATCCAGTTGATGATGGGGCGAATGATTCGAGTGAAAAACAGAACGAGGAATATCAGGCCAACCACCAGCTTTCCAATTTCCATGCCAAGGTCAATCTGCTCAGCGCGAGCAATGCTCTCCCTCTGCGCTTCTAATTCGGACCGATCAAATTGAATGTTCTCAACCTGAATGATATCCCCTCTTTCCTGATCAAATCCTACTGCGGATTGAACGATTTGCAGGTACTTGTCCATATCTTCCTGTGATCGCGGCTCATATACAGGCGGATCTCCCGCCATGCTACCATCGATCATCACCGCCACACTGAGTTTGGAAATTTCTCCGAGAGGTTTCGAAACCCTTCGCACAACCTTGTTGATTTCATAATTGAACAGAGCATTCGATTTATTCCGCTGAGCCGCCTGTCCGGCAACTCCACCTGGAGCCTCACCGGAAGGGACCAAAGCCTGAACACCCGGAACCCCGCCCGGAGGCACAGCACCCGTAGAAGTCTCGCTGACCTGGTTCTCACTTCTCACGACCTGAGAGTCTGGATCATAAATTTCTTCAGTTCTTTCCACCCTTTCAAAATCCAGACTCGCCGTGACCTTAGCGATCACTTTTCCCGCCCCCAATGCATCTTCCAGCATTTTGATGATATTTTGTTGCAGTTCTCTTTCTACCTTCGTTTTATGTTTGAAATTGGATGACGATAACATCGCTTCCGTAGAGGCCTCCCTACCGCCGGAAAGCAAATTTCCTTTCAAGTCGACCACCACCACATCCTGAGCATCGATGCCCCCGACACTGGCGGAAACCAGGTGAACGATTCCCTGTATCTGGGTCTCGGACAGGGTTTTACCGGATTTCACTTTCAACGTTATAGATGCCTTGCCCTTGGGTTTATCCTTGCGAAACAGATTGTCTTTTGGAATAACCAGATGGACCCGAACCTGGGCCACCGCGTCAAGGGTTTTGATCGTACGGGTCAGTTCACCCTGCAAGGCTCTTTGAAAATTCAATTTCTGCACAAATTCCGTCATTCCCAACGGAGTGTCCTCAAAGATTTCCAGTCCCACATCGGAACCCTCTGGCAAACCCTCGCTGGCCAACTGCAAGCGCACTTCATGTAACTTATCCGAGGAAATACGAATTGTCCGGCCTTCATTGGAGAGTTCAAAAGGAATTTTCTGGTTTTTCAATTTATCGACAATCGCCCCGGCATCTTCCTGTGAAAGATTGGCATAAAGGAGCTGGAAATCCGGGGTCTTCAACCAGAATAACATCACCAGTAAGGATGCCAGTGCCAAAGCCACAAGAGACAGAGCCGCCACTTTCTTGCCTTGTGAAAGTTCGTTGAACCGTTCGCCAAACTGCCGTAAAAAATCCAGAAAGTTTTCCATGGGAATTTTAGTTTAATGGTTTTTAAAGTTTATCATTAACGACCCAGATCAATCGCTCGGAGGGCCATAGCCTTGGAAGCATTGAGTGCTGTGACGTTTGCTTCAAATGACCGTTGCGTGGTGACCATATTCACCATTTCCGTCATTTGATCTACATTGGGCATAGCAACATAACCTAAATCATTGGCATCGGGGTGGCTCGGGTTGTAAACCAAACGCGGTTCTTCCTGATCTTCAATCACATCCGCAACCTGCACCTTTCTCAGTTTGTCACCCAACTCGCTTTTAAAAGTATTACCAAATTCATTTTCCACAGGCATGGCAGTAATCAGGACATCTTTCCGGCGATAGGGGCCACCTTCAGGAGTCCGTGTGGTCTCCAAATTGGCCAGATTGCTGGAAATGGTTTCCATTCGCTTGCGCTGAACACTCAAGCCCGATGAGCTGATTTTCATATTTGTCAGAAAATCCATAATCCTCGCCTTCCCCAAAAAATTTGTTTTGTAAAAGAGGGGCTTTGCCCTCAACACTGTTTTCAAGTAAATACAGCAAGTTCCATACCATTAGAAACCAAAGAGGCAAAAGAACGGTTTAACAATAGAAACCCTTTTATTTAAAAAGAGTTATGGATTTGAGATGGGATAAAAAAAGGGGGGATTTTCTCAGTTGGGGGCAAAATCCGTCATAATTTTGGCCCCTGCCGGTTATGCGAGCGATCGTTTTATTCCTTCCCGCTCTCGCGATATTCGTTGAGTTTGTTGCGCAGGGTACGGATGCTGATGCCCAAAGAATCGGCGGCCTTGGTTTTATTGCCACTGAACTCTTCCAGTGTTTGCTGAATCAGCTCTTTTTCCATTTCATGAATCGTTCCTGAGAGTCTCGGCGCAGCATCTTTTTTCCCGGACGAGAGCGGCTCGTCATCAAAAAACAGGTTTGCCGGAAGCAGAGTATCGCCCTGACACATCAGGCAAGACCGCTCGATAATATTACCCAGTTCGCGGATGTTGCCGGGCCAGCGATATTTTTTCAACAGGGTCAGGGTTGCCGGGTCTATCTTAATGGGGGGGCGGGAATTTTCCTGACAAAACTGGTTCATAAAATATTCCGCCAGCAGTGGGATATCATCCTTTCTGTCACGCAAAGGAATCAGGATCAGAGGAACCACATTCAACCGGTAATACAAATCTTCCCTGAATTCCTGATCCTCAATCCGGCGGCGAATGTCCCGGTTGGTGGTGGCAATCACCCGCACGTCAACAGGGATAGGAGCTTTGCCGCCCACCTTATCCACTTCATGTTCCTGCAAGACCCTGAGCAGTTTAGCCTGCAAAGGTAAACTCATCTCTGTGACCTCATCCAGAAGCAGCGAACTTTGATGCGCCAGTTCAAACTTTCCTTCCTTATTTTCCGTGGCCCCGGTGAACGACCCCTTTTCATGGCCAAACAGTTCTGACTCCAGTAACCCTTCGGGTAAAGCGGCGCAATTGACCGCCATAAAAGGTTTGTCAGTGCGGGGACTGCATTGGTGAATATAACGCGCGAACAATTCCTTTCCCGTACCAGTCTCCCCCATAATGAGAACGGTCGATTTACTGTAAGCAACGTTTTCGGCAAATTTCAGAAGTTTTTTCATTTCCTCATCCTGGGTCACAATTCTTTTTGTCACCGAGGAACCGGGTTTGTCGATAACACCCGATGGTCGGACAGGAGGAATATAATCCTGCGGATTTAAAAATGCGCGCTTCACCGTGGAAACCAGAACATCAGCGGAAAACCCGGAACCCTTTATCAGATAATCAAAGGCTCCTTCCTTCATGGCTTCGACCGCGTTGTCAATGGTTCCATAGGCGGTCATTATGACCACTGGCGTCTGAGGCGAACGCTCCTTAATCTCACGCAACAACTCCAATCCACTTAGTTTTGGCATGCGAACGTCCGTCAACACCAGGTCGAATACATGATTCTCAAACTGCTCCAACGCCTGTTTACCATCTTCCGCGCATACGAGTTGGTAGTTTTCGCGCTGAAGAGTTGTTTCCAGCGCAACCCTCATTTCGGATTCGTCATCGACAATCAGAATTTTTTTTGAAGCATTATTTTTCATCGAAATCCTCATCCCAGCAGGGAATCTTGACCTTGAAAGAAGTGCTCTTGCCTTCTTCGCACACGGCTTCAATCGTCCCTTGATGAGCCTTAATAATGTTGTGCGAGATGGCTAGCCCCAATCCTGTCCCCTTATCCTTGGTAGTAAAAAAAGGATTAAAAATTTTGGCCAGATCATCGGCAGAAATTCCACCGCCGCTATCGGTAATCGTAACAGCGATGAATTTGCGGGCTCCCGCACCCCGATCATTCTCGGCTACCGGTATAAGAGCCTTCCGGGTTTGTATGCCCAATTCGCCTCCGTCCGGCATGGCCTGAATTGCATTACGGATCAAATTAGGGAAAACCTGGCGCAATAACTCCCGGTCACCATTCGCCATCATTTCTTCTTTGCCAAAATCACGCACCACTTTAATATTCTCCGGCACTTTAATATCGTCCAGGCCGTCCAGAAGTTGCGACAACAAAAGATTGATATCGCATTGTTGTCGGGATGGCTGGGACGATTTGGCAAAAAGGAGAAGGGTGGATATGATGCGATCCATGTTCTGCACGCCCGCGCGGATATGCTGAACCAGTTTGGCTTTTTCGGGATCTTCTTCCAGATCTTTTTTGAGTAACGAGGCAAACAATTCGATGCTGCCCAGCGGGTTCCTGATTTCATGCGCGATCCCGGCGGCCATCTCTCCCATCTCTCGAAGACGTTGGTTGCGGTGAGCCAACTCTTCCAACCGGCGTAGATCAGTTCTATCCTGCAGGATCAACACGGTTCCTATCTGACCGCCATGATTGTCCCATACCGGGGAAGCTGAAACACGGGCATGGATTATTTTCTTATCCGGAGTGGTGATATCCTGATCCCGGCTGATCGTTTCCCCTCGGTTTTTTTCAAGTCTGGACACCATGTTTTCAAACAGGTCAAACGGAAAAACTTCTTTCAGAGTTTTTGCTAAACAGTTTTGCGGCTTTAAACCCGTCAAGGTTCCGGCCGTCTGGTTGAACGTCGTGATCCGCCCCGATCGATCCACCACAATAACACCGTTGGCAAGGCTTTCCAGAATGTCGTTTAAATAATTTTTAACTTCCTCTTTTTCAACAAGATTTTTTTTCAGCTCCCTGTTTTTGCCTTCCAACTCCAGATCGAGTTTTTTGACCCTCACTTGCAAATCATCATAAGAACGTTGCAGTTGTTCGGTGACCTCGTTAAAGGCCTCCATATTCTTGATGAGAGCTTCTATATCTTTGCCGCTTTCTTTGCCGATTTCAGTCATGGACGGAGAACTATCACTTGCATAATTTTGTATGGGCCTCAAAGGGCTTACCTCTGCGCAATGGGTTCTTGCTTATTGTCCGCTAGTGGGCGGAGTATGAGGCAGGAAAAACACGGTCTCATTATAAAATAAAATCACCCTTCTTTTAATTGTTTTTCCCATTCCTGGATTTTCACCTTGGATTCCGCCGCCTGCCTGGTAAGATCGTCCGCATTTTCGGTTTTTACCAGTCGATTTAAGCCTTCTGTGACCTTTGAGGGATCGCCAAGTTTTTCGAGGCTTTCAATCATAATAAAATCCGCCCAATCACGGAGCGGGTTATCGGGGAAAAGCTCCCGGGCCGATTTCAACGCTTCCAGGGCCGGACCAAAGCGATTCAACTTATAAAAAGATATGCCCAGGCGATAATAAGCCTTCTTAAGATATTCGGGAATCACTCTTTCCTGGCGGTCATAAGTCCCGATCGTCTTTTGATAAGATTGCACAGCATCCGCCAGTTGATTCATATCTGCATAAGTTTCCCCGATGAGGAAGTGAACTTCAGCCTTATCTTCTGACTTCTCCAAAAAATTTTCATAGGCATCCAGGGCTCCTGAAAAATCCCCCATCCCCTTCAAAGCGTCAGCCAAAAGTTTCATCGCATCTGGAGTCCACTTGCTTCTGGGATAATTTCTCAAAAAAGTTCGCCCAACTAATAGCGCCTCGTCGTAGCTTGAATTTGCCAGATGAATTTGACCCAGGTTGAGAAAAACCCGATCCCGATATGTTTTCTGAGAATCTATCGCCTTCACTTTTTCGTAGAATTTGACAGCCTCAGCAAACATTCCGATAGCCTGGTACGCTTCTCCCACCTGAAGGAGAGTTTGGGCATTGTTAATATCCCCAATGGGAAGACTGATGAAGTCACTGTAAGAATACAAAATCGGCAGGTTACCATTCTGCTTGGCGTATTTGTCAACCAGAGCAATGAGTGCTTGCCGGATGTAACGATCCGCTTCCTGAAAGAACTGGGACTCCGTCCCCAGAGGTAGAAGTTTTTTAAACTCTTCTATCGCCTTCAGGTAGTTTTGCTCCAGCAAATAAGCAATGCCTCGGCTCAGCGTCACTTCTGCAAGAATATCGACGCTTCGAGCCTCAGCGAATATTTTTTCGTAGGTCTTGAACGGCTTGTAATAAGGACCCACATCAAAAACAATATCCCTTATTTTCAAACGTGGCTTGCGCACTCCGATATCAGCCATACGGACTTTCCCATACTGGGTTTCCGCAGTTTCTTCCCGGATTTCGTTGCCCTCTTCATCCAAAACAGGCTTGCCTTTTTCATCCAGCTTCCGATCTTTTCTTTTCCCTGATTCGTCAAAAACAGCCAGAGCGTTCTGATACTTTTCTTCTACGATAAAAGAATCACCGATTCGGTTTAGAGCTTTATGTGCATTCTGGGAAACCGGGTCTAAATTCAATAGTCCAAAATAATGTTTTCTGGCTTTTTTGTAATTTTTTTGTGAATAATAGATTTCCGCCATGGAAAAATTGAGTTCAGGCTTCTCATTGAGTTCGCCCGGCCAGCGCCTGGCACCTGATTCAAAGATCTTTAGTGCCCGAGGATAATCTTTTTCCTCAAAAAACTTGTTAGCGATTTCAAAAACCCCCGCCTTGGCCTCAATATTTTTTGGAGACTTTCTAAGTATTTTCTGAAATTCGTTAAAGGCCTCATCCAATCGACCTTCTTTCATCAACATGGCGGCCAAACTATTTTTTCGGACTTCATTATAAAGACTGCCCGGCTTGGCCTTGAGCCCTTGATTGTAGAGCATTCTGGCCTCCAGGCTATAGCCAATCTCATCAAAAATACTGGCTACCTTCAACAGAGCGTGATCGTAAAATTTTGATTTAGGAAATTTCCGCAGAGCAAGTTTGTAAGAAGCCAAGGCCTTATCAAAAACAGGATTCAATTCTTTGAAAGTGATACGATATTCTGCCTCTGCCTTTAAATAGAGAATATGATCGAGGTATTTACTTTCTGGATATTTTGAACCGAATTCCCTAAGCATTTTCACGGCAGCGGGATATTTTGCCTCCTGAAATTCTTTCAAGGCTTTCTGGTAATCCTCCAAACCGTTCTTCCCTTTTTCTCCCTGGAGCTTGGCAACCAGAGCCTTAACTTCCTTCGGGCTATGACCGACCAACCTGGCTTTTTTAGGTAGCGGTGCCTGCTCAGGACCGGGTTCAATGCTTGTCTGAATCCCGGAATTTTGCTCAGGCTTTCCGATCCTGGTTTGCATAATAGGCCGGCTCTCGCCCTTGAGGTCCAAAATGATCTGCGGCTTTTGAGGATTTACAGAATGAAAAAACCGGGTATTTGAGTTTTTCAGCAAAAAGGTTACTTGTAAATCTTCGTTAATGGAACGGACTGAATATTGCTCCAGATTTTTATCCTTAAACGACTTGCCACGTACCCTGGGGCCTTTTGTAGTCTGTGGCAAAATCAGCGTGATCCGCTTGTTGGCAAAATCCGCCTTAACCTGATAAGAAGCCGATTCAGTCAGGTTGACTAGAATTCGAGTATAAATAGGGTGTCCCCCTATTCTTATAGTCGAAACCTCTGGGTGGCGAAATGATTCAGACTCAAACCCCTGGGCCCACACAACTTCACCAGCCCCCTGCATGCCGAAAAGGGGAAACAAAAGTAACCAAAAGAGCCTGATAGAATTTAAAGAAATAGCCATAATTTTTGACGTAATTGCTTTTTTCTGTATTATAGAGCAAAAACTATACCAACCTGACTCAAGAGTGTTGCTGCCCCTGAACCAACAGGGCTAAAATCTAATTTTTAAAACGTTTTAGTCAATAATATAAAATAAATAGCTTTATTGATTTTTCGACCATTTCCCGGGAAACATGACTTTTTCATAGGAAATAACCGGAAATTTGACAGGCTCAGAAACAAATACTCGGCTCCCATAATTTTCAGGAAACGAACAAACAAATGAGCTCCACCGAATACGAAAAACTGCGATGGCAAGAAGCAGAAACCATCAGGAATCTTCTTAAAAAGCAAAATTCGTTACTGGGTGATTCCCTCGAAAATCTTGACCATCTCATTTATCTACAGAAAAGCATTAACCTCCTCAGTCTGCAGGAGATTTGCCAGGTGATGGTGGAAAAACTTCCATTTATTTTATCGGTGAAGTATTTCACATTCTTTCTTTTTGACAAAAATCGACGCAGGCTGAGCCTCGTCAGCCACAATCACCCTGATATCAAAGAGGAGTATTCTCTATATCAAAATGATTCCCCTATTATGAGGGAGGCAACGACTTCTGGAAGGTATATTTTTGAGCAGGATTTTTCTACCTCACGCTATTTTCGGGGAAGAAAAAATCCTCTCTTCTCCTGTAATTTTTTTGTCACCATCCCGTTGATGATCGAAAATGAAATCATTGGGGTCATGAACTTGAACGATAATGAGAGGGGTCTCTACAATGTCGGGGACCTGGATTTTGCCTTGAATGTTTCCGAGTTTGTTGCCCTTTCCATAAGCAACGCCATGTTGTATGAGCGGGCAGAAAAGCTTTCTACAACAGATGGCCTGACAGGCCTGGACAACCATCAGCAAATGCAAACGCTTCTAAAAAATGAAGTGGTGCGTTGCCGAAGATATAATTCTCCACTTTCAGTGATCATGATGGATATCGACCATTTCAAAGAGGTCAACGACACTCATGGGCACCAGAAGGGCGATGAAATTTTATTAGACTTTTCCGCCATCATAAAAAAGTTTTGCCGGTCCAACGATGTGGCCGCAAGATATGGAGGAGAGGAGTTTTTCCTGGTCCTGCCGGAAACCCATATAGCTGGAGCTTTGCATATCGCCGAACGTATTCGAGAAGAAATGGCCATCCAGAAATTCCAATCCAAGGGCAAAAACTTTCAAGTAACGGTGAGCTGTGGAATCGCAGAATTTGATTCCACTCACATGCAGGAAGCGGCAAACTTGATTAAAGTCGCCGATCTCGCTTTGTATAAAGCCAAACATGAAGGAAGAAACCGCACTATTCAGGGCTCCGCCGATGACCTCCTTGACGCTTGACCGTTTTCGGTCTTTAAAAAACCTGCCTTCCCTGCCAGAACAAATAGACAATGTTCTCATGGCTACGGAAACCTCATCATCCATGGATTATAGTGTTGTGGAAATGATTCAGTACGATCCTGCCATGGCCATGGCGGTATTGAAAGTCGCCAACACACCCATATATGGTTACCCTGAGCAAATATCTTCCCTGCAACAAGCCGCAGGCTTGCTGGGCCCCGGTGCAATAAAAAATATTATTTTGCGCACACCTATCATTGAACGATTCTCCGACAACTCTTCGGAAGCATTGCCCGTTGATTATCTTCAATTATGGATTCACAGTGGTGTCACAGCGGCTGTATCTGGTGGACTGGGAAGATTTATTGGGGGCATGGAATCGGATGTCAGTTTCACTTCTGGACTCATCCACGATGCCGGGATAATCGCTTTAACGGTGTATTTCCCTACCGCATTTGCAAAGGTTCAGGACTTTATGGATAAAAATCAAGTTGACCTGATAGAAGCGGAAAAACAGACGCTCGGGTTTTCCCATCTCGAAGTAGCTGGCGAATTGATAGAAGCATGGGGCCTTCCCCCACAGCTTTCCCAAGTCATTCGGCACTATGCAGCGCCGACAAAAAACAACGCGCACTGGGAAATAACCGCAGTTGTGGCTTTGGCAAAATCCCTCGCCTGCGAATGGGGTTTTCCCAGTGGTTTGAAAGGTTTTGCTGAAACCAAACAAGAGAACCTGCTGGACCTGCTAGGAATTTCTGCAAAAGAATTACAAAAATGGGAACCTGAACTGAAAAAATACGCTGAGTTTTCTCTCGATACGATGAAAATTCCCTGAGGTAGAGTCGGATTTATAAATCCGGACCCATCAGGCGAATAAAACTTTGTAAGAGATCCGGGTCGAAATCATGAGCCATCTGTTTTTTCATTATAATTAACGTATCAAAAGCACCTAGAGCTTTTTTATAGGATCGCCGCGTCGTCAAAGCATCATAGACATCCATGATTTTGCAAATCCGTGCAAACAAATGGATTTCATTGCCGATTTTCCCAGCCGGATAGCCCCCGCCCTTGAATTTTTCATGGTGCTCTGCGGCCATTCGCACCACCGTGCCGCCAAAACAATTCATCCCGGAAAGAATTGTTCCTCCTACAGTAGCGTGGGCTTTCATTTTCTCAAATTCTTCCTCGGTGAGCTTGCCGTTCTTGTTGATCAGGGCATGATCTATTTTCGCTTTACCGACATCATGCAACATTCCACCCAGAGATAATTGCTGTGTATCGCCTTTAGACATCTTGCTCTTTACACCATAGGTCATGCAATACAACCCCACGTTAACGCTATGGGTATAGGTGTAGTAGTCCTTGCTGGTGATTTCTGCAATCCCATGAAACCCCGCCTCTGCGGTGGTCATGCACTCTTCCATCATTTCCATGACTTCTTCGGATGTTTCCAGTATCTTTTCTGAAGTGTTGTTCTCAAAAAACTCCTTCATCACTCCCTTGGAAACTTCATAAATTTTTTGGGTTTTCTGCTTGAGAGGAACATCTGGGTTGGCTATAACCGCTCGCAGGGAGTTGGTTGCATATTTGTAATACTTGAAAAGGTCTTCTTCATGAATATAAAACTCCTGATCGATTCCCTCTTCCAGAAGCCGCATCACCTTTTCCTGATGTTTGCGCTCCGTGCTGGCAAACTTTACAAATTTATCGGTTCCAAAACTATCTGTTTTATAGAAAATATCAAAAGCTTCATCTCCTCCTTTTGCGAGGAATTCGATATTGATTTCTCTATACTTGTCGCCTTCTGTTACTGTACCCACTCTAGCCTCATAGTGAACAACAAATGCACCCTCCCTACGACCACCTTTGCGCAGAGCGATCCCGGGGAACTTAAAACAAATTTATTTCCCTGATTATAAACCTTTAAGGCGCTAAAAGTAATGCTGTTTTGCTATAAACTTAAAAACTCCTACACGGCAAGACTCACATCAACAAGGATGAGGACCTATAACAAGCTGAAACTTATAATGTTGTGTAAATCAGAATCAATGAAACACAAAACTCTGTTCAGTAAAAACTCGTGCGACAAACATAAGTGCACGCAAAGAGGCGCGTCAGCGATCAGGCTCCCCCATACACTTTAGTAATCCTGGATAAAAAATGTATGATGGATCGCGTACACCCCAACAAATCAGGCATGGACAAGCTTTCCCCCGGCTCATGCATTCTGGCATCAGGATCATAAGCACCCAGACAAAGGGGATGAACATTTCCTAAAGCCTGCATGAGCTTCGCAACAAATGGAATCGTGCCTCCACAACCGTAAAGACAAGCCTTCTCACCAAAACCTCTTTCTAAAGAATCCAGTATCAGAGGGAATACAGGATGCTCGATTCCAGTCATCCAGGGAGAAGCCCCCCTGTCCGCCTTGATATCCAACTCAAACCCCGGAAAAACATTCTTCTTGAGATGGGACTGGAGTGCCTCTCCAGCTTGTATTTCGTTGTTGCCGGGAGCCAACCTTATTTCCACCCAGGATCTGGCGGACTTTTTATCGTAGAGATGTGTCGAAAAATCGTGGTCCACTCTAAGAGACTCCACCCGAACCCTCTCTCCCCTCGCAGTTCGCAGTTCTTCAAGCCTGGGATGCCAGCAGCCTTCAGAAGAAACCAGTTCATCGATCATGCAAGCCAATTGCAATTCTGGAATCGGAACCGGCCCACCATTGACCCCAGAGTGCGGATCTTTATCGGCCGAACGTAATAGAATATCTATCGACAATGGCTTCTCGCTGAGAATTACCATTTTCATTTCCAGATGATACCGGTTTTGGTCAGTGAGAATTTCCCCCAGCCGCCGCTCAAATTCTTTCGTGTCACTAATCTCAGGAAAAGTCAGGCGCGCTCCAGCAGTTCCAAGGATCACGCTACCTGAAACTCGATGTCCCGGACGGGCATTTGCAAAAGAGGTTCTCAACTGGGCGATCAACATTGAGGGAATGTCTTCAGGGACTGTGAGCCGGGTAGCAGGAAGAAGTCCTGCTGTCTCTTTTAAGGCCAACACAGTAGTCGGAACTCGCGAATAACCTTCTCGTTCAACATCCGTCACCGGCTGGTCTGCGTTGGCAATCTCTGCGACTGCAAGAGAATGGTCTTCCCGAATCAGGGTGGCAAGAAGCTTGTAAAGAGCCGTTTGCTCGTCAATAGCAACCTGTCCTTGTTCAGCGCTAACCGTTACATCCACCTGGATAACTCCGCGCAAGGATGTGGTGAGCCCCGGTTTGCCTTGCGCTGGATTGACCACATCAGTAATCACAACACAGTGGACGCCTTTGAAAAAATCTTTGTTTTCCTGGATTTGGTCAATCAGACTATGAGAACCGCTTTCCTCTTCCGTCTCATATAATATTTTTATATTGCAGGGAAGCAGTTTTTTCCTGCTATCTTCTCCCACCTTGACATCAAAATACCTGAACAGGGCATCAACGGCCATGCCAATAGAAACGACTCCACTCAGGTCATCGGCGGCTCCACGCCCATAAGCACGGGAGCGATCTTCATTCCACCTTAACTGCGTTGGAGGAGTTCCTCCCCATTTCTCAAAACGCCCATCGTCCATATAAGGCTGTTTATCAAGATGCGCATAAAAGAGAACTGTCGGTTTTAATTCAGAAACAAAAGTTTCTGCCATCAATATGGGGAACGAACTACTGGAAGACGAATCATTTATTATGACCTCGGACAAGCCAACTCCCAGAAGGTAGTCACGGGCGCATTCAAGGATTTCCCGCATATCGCTGGGCGTGGTGCGATCCCCCTCAAACTCATTAACTCCAAAGCTCCGGCTATCAATGCCGACCATTTCCCCCAGTACCTGCAAATGCTTTTGTACCAGTTCGGAGTCCTGACTCAGGACTTCGAAACAAAAAGAGTCCAGGGATTCAGAGTTCATTTGAAGACAGAAATGGGGGTTTCGCATACCGACTGGCGTTGCATCACATCGTTGGTGCGACCAATGCCGTCTTCAACACTACCCGGAATGATGATTCTATGGCGAGCACAAATCTTGCCAACCAAATACGTAGGCCCAAAATAAGACTGCATATGTTCATTGAGCTTGACTGAAAAGACTTGCATATGGCTACCTGAAAATTAAATTCGCTATATTTTTCATTCCACACAAACATAATCGCTTAAAACATTTAAAAGATCAACCGGGGTGCTTTCAGTAGTTTAGTGAAGCTTTCTTTACTTCATGGGATGCATGGTATAAAATCTTCCAACTGCCGGGAAGCGCAAATTTCTTGAATCCTCGGCCAAAGTTTTAGTTGTATGAGTTTTTTCCTGAAATATAACATGCTGCAAAACCTGAAAAATTTATTCAAGCTTTGCCAAATCTTAAAAACAAGGGGAAACTGGCCCCTTATTCGAAAGTCAAAAAAACAGCTGTGGGATTTTTTCATTTGCAGAAATGGTTTGATACAAAAACCTTTTTTTTCTGCCATGATTTACTGGTTTCATATGCTCAAAGGCCTGGACATCCTAGTTTGGCGACTCGAAACTTTTGGGTTTGTGTTCAGCCAGAGATTAAACGATGACGACCGAAAATATTTGAATCAATGTTTAAAATAACCGCGTCCGGGCTTCACGTCTTTTTGACTTCCAGCACCGGCATTCACTTCCACCCTTCAATCACCCATACCCTCTAATTTGAATTCCGCGCTGAACGACAAGAGACTTCAGATTTTACTTCTGATTTTTTCTTCACTTTTAATATTTCTAGGTCGGCAATTGGACACCGGCATCACTAATTTCGACGATGCCTATTACGCCCAGAAGGCAAAGGAAATGCTGGAATCGGGGTCCTTCTGGCTCATCACCTTTGCAGGATCACCTGCTTTTGAAAATCCGCCCCTGCCTTTCTGGTTAACCGCCCTGACCTTCAGTATTTTTGGAGTTTCCAGTTACTCAGCGATTTTCCCCTCAGCTCTGTTTGCGACCGGAATCGTTCTCATAACTTACCGCTTGAGCTTATTGCTCTACAAAGACAACTGGATCGCTTTTGCCGCAGCCTTTATTTTGCTTTTCCCGGGAATGTTTGTCGATTCTTCTCGCCGGGGCATGGTCGATATTCCGGTAGCATTTTTTGTCACTCTAGCTTTCTATGCTTTCTTTAAGGCCCGGGACATCAAACCCTGGTATCTGGTTTTTGGTCTCGCAACCGCTGGCGCCATATTGTCTAAAAGCGTTCTTGGGCTTTTCCCTCTCACAATCGTCGGTGCTTTTTTAATTTTCAGCCGACAATGGAGAGAGATCGTCAACCCTTGGTTTTTGTCAGGATGTCTGATTGCTCTTATTTTAGGGTTTAGCTGGCACATTATTAACTGGCAACACTTTGGTCAAGGCTTTATCGACGCTCACTTTGGCTCGCTGATTATCAACCGGAGTTTTGGCGGAACTAAAGAGCCCCTTTATTTCCTGGGATACGCTAAAGACTTTCTGAAGAACTACTGGCCTTGGCTCCCTTTTGCGTTGATAGGCCTAGCACAATTTGGCAAACGTAGTTTTATAGATAAGGACAGAACATCCTTATTACTTTTCCTGTGGCCTACACTCACCTTTTTGGTGATGAGCACGAGTAAAAATCAAACGCTCCGTTATTTATTTATGATGTTTCCGGCTCTCGCCATCGTCACCGCCAAAACTATTTCTGAATGGCTGGGGCCTGACAAAAAGAATCGCGCTCTGGGCATAATGGCCGGGGTTATTGCAGTAACTATTCTGTTCGTCAATACCACTCCCTTTCAGGTCAAAGTAACTCTTGCGCAAAGCAGTAAAGAAGTGCGGGAACTGGCAGCTGTCATAAACCTCAACACCCCCAAAAACCAAGCCATAGGCAACTACGGTCTCAGCCCCTCGAATCCCAGATTGGCTATGCTGTTTTATTCCAATCGTGCCTTGGAGTCATCCGTTATTCGTGATCCAGAGAAGCTAATGATGTCTCTATCTTCCACCCCGAAAAAAACATGGCTGTCCTCCATCGGAGAATTTAGAAAACTGGCCTCCCAGCATCCCAATAAGGTTTATTTGATTCAAGCCAATAACAAGTATGCGTTTTTCACTTCAATTGAAAACCGAGAAAACATTAGATACGATTTCTCAGCAATGCGCTTACCCATCATCAAATAACTTTCTATTTATTCGACAAAAGATATATCTTTTCCGTGAGGTCTGACTTATCCGCCGATCCTGATTTTCCAAAAATCTCCTTCAACCTCTCCCCGTCAATGCGTCTTCTCAACCAAGCAACATCCTCTGCCACTACCCTCAAAGAAATATTAGAAAAATTCTCCCGGAAATCTTTTTCCCGCATGACAAGCAAAACCTGTTCATCCGTATCAATGAACTGTTGAATTTGACTGGACTGGGAAAGCCCAAATACCTTTTGACCTGTCAACACACCCAGCTTTGCTCTTTGATTTCCTAACCGGTATACCGCTATGGGGCCGGTAATTTTTTCCGACAATATTTCCTTAGAAAACAGCTTCATCGGATAGCGACTAATATGAGGGAGCACTTCCCCACTTAAAAAAGAAAATGCAAAAACCAGAGAAAAGGAAATAACAAAAACTTGTTTTCCATATTGTCGTTTTTTGCTGAGCCTGAAAATGTAAATACCCGCCACCAGAAATACTGCAGGAAGGAAAAAAAACTGCACAGGGACTTGATGAATCAAACCAAAAAGATACAACGCCCCACCTGAGGATATTGCGATCACTAAAAAAACAACACCCGTTAAAACCGCAGAGGTTTTATAGCCCAGCCAATCCGATCCATCCTTTTCCATGTCCGCAAAAAATTTTCCTACCAGAATGGCAACCGCCGAGGAGGCCGGCAGCATATAACGGCTGTGCTCCGTCCTGACAAGGGTGAATAGAATCAGGCATACAAGAATCCAGATATAGCAAAACAAAACCGACTCATTCTCTCTGGCAAACAACAGACCGACACGAGTTTTAATGCCATGGAAAACCTGACTGAAGTATTCTGATACGTTTGACACTGGAGAAAGGGAGCAACTGAGAATGCCTGTTTGATGGAAAACTGCAACAAAAAAAAATAATATCCAAGGCAGATGATAACGAAACAGCGCCCAAAAAAAATAAAGACTGAATGGGGTATCATGAACCAGTCTATTGGTGATCTCGGCCCCAATAATATGATTCTTGAATTCATCTCCATGAAGAAAAAACATCGTTGCAAACCAGGGTAGAATCACTAGCAATAAAATCACCAGACCCTGCCCAATACGCATTTGCGACCAAAACCTCTTCCTTCCAGTCGCCAGCAAAAAAATCACCACAACCATACCGGGAATAATGACTGCCGGAGGGCCCTTGGTCATGAACCCCAAAGCCATTGCCAGGTAAAATGAATGGGCCTCCATTTTCCCCTTAAAGTCACTCTGCAATAAATGCACAAAGAAATAGAGCGCTAAGAGAATAAAAAAACTCATGACGATGTCAGTCGTGGCCCATCGAGAAATCTGAAAATGCATAAAAGTGGCTGGCAAAATCAGAACACTGTATAAAGCAGTTCGGCCTTCGAACAACCGACTAGAAAGAAGATAAAGCAGCCCTATGGTGAGGGTTCCAAAAAATGCGGAAGTCAACCGTGCCGAAACCAGACTCACACCAAATATTTTGTACGAAGCGGACATCAGCCAGTAGTATAGGATGGGCTTGGCAAACCTTTTTTGATCATGGAACATAGGGGTGAGATAATCCCCCGACTCGACCATAGTACGAGTGGATTCAACATAATAATTTTCATCACTATGGTAAGGGGGAACCCCGCCAAGCTTATAAGTCAAGGCGACAAAACAAAAAATCAACCAGAGGAAAACAAGTTGTCTTTCAGTTGCCTTACTGAAGAGATCCTGGAAGAAGGTCAACATAAATCAGCGAGGAGCGCATAGAAAAAAGATTAAAAAAATGAGCCCGGTATACAGGCATCACGCAAAGGGTAAGCTCTTCACAAGTTTCAAGCTATTCCAGCCTTTCATTGCGAAATAGTCTGTCTCACCAAGCCAGCAAAGCTCGCCCCTCTGAAACATCACAATAATTAAATAGAAGAAATAAAGCAACCATGATAATCTCGATTTACCCACATATACTTTATAATCAATTCTTCTAATAATTTACGAATGTGAAAATTTGCCTGCTCTGTTTTGACATTTCCAATAACTCCTTAGGAAGAGCCGCCCTACTGGCTAGCGCCCTCGCAACTCGACACGACGTTAAAATTATTGGAACCTCAAAGAATGGGGATATCTGGTATCCCATGCGTAATATTGAAATTCCCATCCAAATATATCCCTGGAGCCGCTTTCCCACTTTTATCCCTACGATACGTAAAATGCTTCGGGAAATGGATGCCGATGTTTATATTGCCTGCAAATTACGACCTACAAGTTTTGGAATCGCTTTGCTGAAAAAATGGCTTTCAGGAAGGCCCGTTCTCCTGGATATTGATGATTGGGAAGCCGGATTTTATTATCACTCAGGTTTTTGGGGACGTGTTGGCCGCTTCCTGAATTTCTCTAATCCCAACGGATTGCCTTATACCTGGCTCATGGAAAAACTTGTCGGCTTTGCCGAATCCATCATCGTCAGCAACAAGTTTTTGCAAAATCGTTTTAGCGGATGTCTGATTCATCATTGCCGAGACACGACAGTCTTAAACCCTGACAATTTTGATTCGCAGAAAATTAAAATATCACTTGGCCTGGGGAATAATCGAGTGATCATGTTTCTGGGCACTCCTCGGGCCCATAAGGGCATTGATGATCTTATCCAGGCGTTTGAAGGCTTGAACTCTTCAGACCTTCGACTGGTCTTTATTGGAGCCGAAACCTCTTTCAATCCGACTCGGAATAAGCCCCCTTCCATTCAGGAAAGGGTCATTGTACTTCCAAAGATTCCCTTTGAAGAGCTCCCCAAATATCTCGCAGTAGCCGACATCCTGGTTATCCCTCAAAGGGATACTACGGATACCCAGGGGCAGAGCCCGGCAAAACTGTTTGATGCCATGGCAATGGCTAAGCCCATAATCACCACCCGTGTCTCAGACATTCCTGAAGTGTTGGGAGGAAATGGCTACCTTGTTGAACCAGGGAACCCGCAAGAACTTGCCCGCACCCTCCAGCATGTCTTGGATCATCCTGATGAAGCCAGGGAAAGGGGTCTCCAAGCTAGAGAACGGTGCATTGAGTTCTATGACATAAAAGTCATGGAAGCAAAATTGGAAAATTTGATCAAAGACATAATCGTTTCGGTTTGATAGCGACTGGCGTTCACATGCTAAATTCTCAAGTTATCCTGAATCCGCTATGATCAGGTTTCGCACCCGTGTCGATATGGTCTATAATGAAACCGTATACATAAACCACCTTGCTAATTTTAGCCCCAATTTTTTGAATGGAGTGTTGACTTATCTTGCTAAGTTTTCCCCGGGAAAAATTACCCAAAAATCCGAAATTTCTTATTATCAAACTGCGCTCCATTGGGGACGTGGTTTATAATACTGCGGTTTATGCCCCTTTAAAGAGAAGTTTTCCTGATTGCCATTTGACGGTGCTGGTGGAGCGCTTTACGTTAGATGTAGTTCGCCATCATCCAGACATTGACCAGGTTCTATGCTTTGAAAAAAAGTCCTGGCTGCACCAGCTCGGTTTTTATTACCGCCTTTTTGCGGATCATTATGATGTCGTGATTGATATGCATGAAGGAACACGGGGGGCAGTCATGTGCTTTGTCACCCAGGCACCCTATCGTGTTGGCCATAAATTTGCCAAACGATCTTTTTTGTATAACGTTAAACTCGAATTTGGTGACCTCCACCCCAAACAGCCCATTGATTATCAAGTCGCCCTGATAAAAAAAATGGGCGTGGAGTTTGGCGAAATTGCCCCATCCATCCATATTTCAGAATCCGCGAAAATTAAAGCAGACAAACTATTGCATGCGCAGAGAATCGACCCTCACGAACCATTCTGTATTTTGCATCCTGGCTCAAGGCATCATGACCGCTGGGAGCCTGAAAAATTTGCCCAACTCGCCGACGCAATTTATTCCCAGCACCGCATGAAAACTTTATGGACCTGCGGACCAGGGCAGAAGCACATGGTCGATGAAATCACGCCTAAAATAATAAATACTCCCTATGCTTTCATCAGCACAAATCTCGAGACACTTGGGGCCATAACTCAAAAAGCTCGGTTTGTAGTTTGTCATGATGGGGGTTATATGCATTTCGCAGCCGCTCTTGGGGCTCCAGTAGTGGGGATGTTTGGGTGGACGAACCCTGAGATTTGGCGCCCCCCCGGAAATAATGCAACCATCGTTTCAAAAGAAATAGAGTGCCGTCCCTGCACCCGGCATACAAAAAAAGAGGAGTGCTGGAATGGCCGACCTGAGTGCAAAGTTCTCATCACTGTGGAAGACATTCTTTTAGCCATCAGCGAAGTTTACCCCGCAAATATTACGAATTAGATTTTTCTTCCAGCACTTTTTCTACCTGCTCCCAAACCGTGTCCACGGTTATACTTCCAAAATGGAACTCTCCCGGATCCATCCCCTCAGCACAATTTTTCTCTTCCAGATCAATTTTTATGACTCGACATAAGTGATCCGGAACCTCATGTGGACCTGAACCCGTGGGCGAAATGGTTCCGAAAAGCGCCACAACCGGAGTTCCCACCGCTAACCCGATATGCATGGGGCCCGTGTCGGAAGTCACCATAAGTCCTGCCTTAGAGATCATGGCAGCGTTCACCAGAATCGGCTGACTACAGACTTCCATCGCTCGGGAGCTATTGAGTTGATTCAAAATAGTGAGGGCTCGCTTTTTTTCATTCGGCCCTCCCCCTAGAATTATATTCCACGATGTTATCTTAAGGATTCGACTTGCAAGCTCACTGAAACGCTCCACCATCCATCGCCTGCTTTCAACCGCAGCCCCCAAATTCAGATAAACATATTCCCCGGGACTAAAATCATGGGCCTGCAAAATTTGTTGTGACCTGCCCAGGGTGATCGAATCAAAAAATATTTCCATCTGGCCCCCGTTCGGTTTCACACCAAACTTTTCCAGCATGAGCAGCCTTCTCTCTATTCCATGTATATTGGCATCCATTTTCACGCGATTCGACTCGGGCACCCAATTAAAACCCTGAATACACCAAACGGGCAATGAACGAAACCACGGCATCATCCGTCTAAAATTGCGGTTGGCGTGAAAAATTAAAATCGCGTCATAGTATCTTCCTAGTAATCTCATCCCTAAAAAGGGCTGGCGGTACCATTGGTCCTGGTATTCAAAAATTCGGTTCAAATGAGGATTAAAATCAAATAAAGGTCGCCAAGCACAATTCACAACCAGATCAATCTCTATACTTGGAAATGTCTTTTTCAAGGCCCGGATACCCGGAGTTCCCCAAAGACAGTCTCCCATTCCGGTAGAGCTAACAATAAGAATCTTTTCCATATTTAATACGATGCTTGAAGGATTAATCCCATAGATTGGACTTTATACATACTTGACGACATTAACAATTGAATGCCTCGCATATTGAGACTCTTTCGATGCAGCTATTTCCAAAAATATTTTTTCTACCACAGATTTGGTTTTAGTAGCTTTTCGCTGACAATAGATATACTACAGAAACCTAAATTTTTTCTCGTAAAATAGCCTGCTTCGCTCATGGGCTCGTGATAAGGGGAAAGGATGCGAGAAATTGATTTCCTGCGGATATGTGCTTTAATGTGTAAATACAGATTATTCTGGAATTTATAATGTTAAAAGGAGTAATGCTCGTGGAAGAAAAAAACGAACCAATCCATTCGGAGTCTGGTTTAAAAAACAAGCAACCCAACCTGGACACCCGGACCGGAATTCTTTCTGATTTTTATTCCCAGCACCATTTTTCCGGGAATCGCAGGAATCAGTCTATATCAGAAGAGCGTCGTTCGCAGAAGTTCAAAGAATGGATGGGAAAAGATAAAAAGGTCTTAGACCTAGGTTGTCGCGATGGAATATTGACCCGCCATTTCATTGATCAAAATGAGGTAACAGGCATGGATATCGATAAGATGGCTCTGGAAGACTGTAAAAATAATTTGGGCATTGAAACAAAGTGGGCAGACTTCAGCCTTCAGATTCCCCTACCTACTTCATCGCTTGATGTCGTTGTTGCAGGTGAAACGCTGGAACACCTACCCTACCCAGCCATTACCATAGCGGAAATCTCTCGTATTTTAATACCTGAAGGACTGTTCATCGGTTCCGTCCCCAATTCCTATCATTTGAAAAATAGGCTACGGGTACTAAAAGGCAACTTAATAGATAACGACCAAACTCATTTGCGCGCCTATAATGTGATGCTACTCAGACAATATCTTGAAAAGAACTTCGTGATAGAAGAGTTGATTAGTTGCCGAGGAAGGTCTGCTTTTCTTTCTATTTCATGGTTTGGAAGAGACTTGGTCTGGAAATGCCGTAATAAAAAATAGCTTCTTCGCATGAGAACCAACAAATTGCCCAACTTCGCGATTTACTCCCACCTTTACTATCTCATCCGAACGTGGACCCTATGAGCTAAAAAGTATCGAGTGAATCAGTGATAAATAACATCCGCCATAGAACCCGCAAGAAATATTCTTCCTAAGAGAGGATTCGCATCGTTTAGATGTCTTCGAGCTGAAGACACTATGCAACCGAGAAGACATTCCCCACTGACCTGTATCACTGCCGGAACAAAGATATTCTGGAAGCAGACCATCTGTATTGCACTATACTGAAAGGTTATGATAGAGTGAAATTTCAATCACAGTTTGCTGATCTTTATTTTTTTTGTAGGCTCCCTTATTGAAAACCCTCCACATCTTACATTCTGAAGCAGCTCCCGGTTGGGGCGGGCAGGAAATCAGGGTGTTTCAAGAATGCCAATTATTGCTAGAACGCGGGCACCGTGTTTCTATTGTTTGCCCGCCTGACAGCCCGCTTGGCGACAGATGCCGCAGGCTCAGCCATCCCAACCTGAGTTATTCTCCCTTAGCCATGAAGCGGGCCTTCAGCTTATCAACCCTGTTTTCCCTGATAAAGATCATCAAAAACTCCCAACCTGATATTCTTCACTCTCATAGCTCCATAGACAGTTGGCTGATCGCCATGGCGGGAAAAATTTTAAGCGTCCCCATCATTCGAAGTCGGCATGTCATGATCCCAATTAAAAATCATATTTTTAATCGTTGGCTATATGCGAAGGTCCCCAGGCGAGTTCTGACAACCGGAATAGGTATAGCAAAAATGGTCTCTGAGAATGTCGGGGTCTCAACTGAAAAAATAATTTCCATCCCAACAGGCGTTGATTTTCGCAAATTTGATTTTCAAATTTGCGGTAAGAAAATAAGAGCGGAGCTGGAAGTGGAATCCTATCAACCCCTGATCGGCATGGTTGCTGTGATGCGTAGCTGGAAGGGTCACGATTATTTCGTGGACTCTGTACCTTTGGTTTTAGAGAAGTTTCCCGATGCGCGATTTGTCATCGTCGGTGACGGCCCTGCATACGAAAGAATCCTTTCCAAAGTCCAACAACTAGGGCTTGAAAAAGTAATTTTTATGCTTGGACACCGTGAAGACATTCCTGAAATCATGGCAGCATTGGATATCCTTTGCCTTGCTTCGTTCGCTGTAGAAGGCGCTGCTCAGGTAATCCCCCAGGCCTTTGCCATGAAGACTCCAGTCGTTTCTACGCGCATTAGTTCAATTCCACCTATTTTAGGAAATGGCAAATGGGGTATTTTAATCGAACCCAAAAATTCGCAGGACTTGGCTAACGGAAGCATGAAATTTTTAAACGATCTCCGGTTAGCCCAGTCCATGGCAGAAAAAGCTTACATCTTCTGCAAAAATGAGTTGAGCGCTGATAAAATGATGGATCAGACTATTGCCGTTTATCATGACGTTCTGAAAGACTGTTCATCTTAAACCTCCCGGTTTTTTGTATCATGAAAATAGCTATCATCCGGCGAAAATTTGTTCTTTATGGCGGTGCCGAACAGTTTGTACAAGGCTATATCCAGCAACTCGCCGAGGCTGGACACGACATTCATATTTTTGCCAACCAATGGTCCTCATCCGACCATCCAAATATACATCTTCATCATGTTCGAGCTTTTAAACTTAATGCTTTCATAAGAACCCTGTCATTTGCATGGTTTGCCGCCAGGGCTGTTGGAAAAGAATCTTTCGATATTATTCAGAGCCATGAAAAAACCTGGAAACAAAATGTCTACCGCGTTGGCGATGGATGCCATAAGGAATGGCTGGATCAAAGAAAACGTTTTATCCCGTTGCTCAAAGGTTTATTTCTATCTTGTAATCCCTTTCACCGATTGATTCTCAAACTGGAAAAAAACCTGTTCGAATCAGGCCACTGTAAAAAGTTCATCGCTATTTCCCAGATGGTTAAAAACGATATCCTCAAGCACTACAATTGTCCGCAAGAAAACATTTCGGTGGTCTATAACGGTGTGGATCTGACACGTTTTCACCCTGACAATAAAAACCGGCACAGGCAAAACGTCAGAAAGGAACTGGGAGTTCCAGAAAATTCCGTTCTTATTTTATTTGTGGGGTCCGGGTTTGAAAGAAAGGGACTAAAAGCTCTGCTTCGGGCAACGCAATATTTACGCTCGGAAGATTGGAGGATGTTAATAATAGGCAAAGGTAAATGGGGCAAATACCTTCAATTCGCTCCCGAAAACCTGAGGAGTCGAATTATCTACAAGGAACCGATTCCAGGTATAGAAAAATACTATTCCGCGGCGGACATTTTCGCCCTACCTTCCATTTATGAACCATTTGGAAATGCCAATTTGGAAGCTCTGGCATCAGGACTTCCAGTTATCACCACCCGCCATTGCGGCGCGGCCGATATAATCCAGCATGGACAAGATGGACTGATTGTGGGGACCCCTGAATCCTCTCAAGAAATTGCCGAGAATATCAACATTCTTTTTGATCCCTCCTTACGCCAATCCATGGGCCAAAATGGTCGAGCCTTGGCTGAGAAGTTTTCCGTGGAAAAAAACACCCGTGAAATGTTGAAAACTTACCAAGAGATCATTGCCGCTCAAGGTAAACAAAATCGCCCCTCTTAAAAAAATTTCTACGCCGCCGGAGTGAACGTATCCCGGGGAAAGGTATATTCCATATCCAACCTTTTCTTCACCCAGCCTGGAACCTGCTTTCTACCACTTGTGTTCAGGGTCTTATTCGATTCCTCATCCTGAAATTTATTCCAAAATGATTTACTGAGTTCCTGAGCCGAAACAATCTTTTTTATTTTCCCCTGAGAATTCATAATCTTCACGTCGTATAACATGGCTTTTCTCCCAAAAGATCAATATTTGTATTCATCCTGTAGACTGCAAAGCCTTTGCCAAATTGTTCCGATCGAGGAAAAAATAGTTTAACTACTGAAATAACAAGGGATTTAATAGGTAGCGCTAAAAGGAGGGAGACGCTGCATATGCCAAATAAGGTTGGCATATGCAACGTAGATGTAAAAACTTTAGTACAATGAATGCGATTTGCAGGTCTGCAAAGTTCGTAAAATACCCACTAGTTTAAAGAAGATTATTTCGCGACTGGGAAAATGAATCGCAGTATTCTGTAACTACAAAAGCACTTATTTAACAAGCCCCCCACTCACTCTAGCATTCTAGATTTTTGAATGTGTGCCATCACAAAAAGGGGCGTTCCCTGTGCGTCCACAGTCACAAACCACATATCGCCGGGCTACTTCTATGGTGAATTCTTTCGGAGACTTACCCGTATTTTTCGAACTGTGAGAACCATCGCAATAAGGTTTCGTGGCGGATTCCCCACAGGTACAGAAAAACTTTTTGCCTGGAGTTTCATCTGTGAATATAGGACAGTTTTCGTAAGCCATGAATGATCCTTTTAATTAGGTTATTAAAAAGAGAACGGTCGCAAATTTTCCAGAAGTTGTCAATGGGTTTTCAAGCACAAGTTCTTTAAATGCTAAAAGGTTTCCATGAAAACACTTGCCACAGGAGCCACAGGCCTGGTTGGAAGAAATCTGCTGCCTTTGCTCAAAGACAATGGAGCTGTTGTGGGTATCAGTTGGATTCCTGAGGATATCTAGCGCATGCCTATGTCAAAAAAGATCTTGAATAAACCTTCATGTTTAGAAGACAACAAATCGAAAAACTTTTTGTTCAATATCCTAAATCCAACCCCGGACAAGCTTCCAGTAAATACTGAGCAGCGGACTCAATAAATAGTCCATCAACGGATTCTTCATCCCACTCACAGCAATCGTCCCTTGGTATAACCGGGATATCTCTTTATCGCTCACTTTTCGGAAAGATCGTATTTGCCGACGCTTCCGCGCTATCTGCGGAAATTGTCCAAGAATTTCAAAGTAGATTTTCACCTTGAGATGCAACCAGCCATGCGTCAACGCATGAACAAGCTGAGTCAACTCCACAACAAGCAAAGCCGGGAAGATCAGGGTCAGGGTTTTGCACTCCATATTCTTGAAAAGGATATGGAGTCGGTTTTTTTCAGACTGATAAAATTTCCGCACACCTTTATTAAAATTATAGTGGTGATAACAAACCGCCTTGGGGGTTACCAATAACTTCCACCCTGCCAGCCTGATTCGCCAGGAGAGATCATGATCCTCATGGTAAAGAAACAAGTCCTCATCGAACCCACCTACCTGCTCATACACCTCCCGACTGAACATGAATATTCCACCACACGCAGTCTCCGTCAAAGGCAAATCATTCTTATCTTGCTGACCCACCAGGTTCGGGTACGCCACTCCAGTATAATTCACCAAAACCCCGAACGAGTTGATCACTGCTGAATCATTTGATGAGGGTTCCTGAGCATCATGGTGATAAAGAATTTTTGGAATTGCCGCCCCAATTTCCTTGTCAGATTCCAGCAGAGCCACTAGTTGCCCAACGCTATCGGGCTTCATTTCCAGATCATTATTCAAAAACAGAAAATAGTCCCCTTGCGCTTTTTCCAGTCCCCGGTTCACGGCAGAACCAAATCCCAGATTCTCGCCATTTTCCAATAAATGCACCGAAGGATAAAATTCCTTCAACATAGCTTGCGAACCATCCCCCGAGCCATTATCACTGACCCAGATTTCCAGATTCTCATATTCCTGTATCAATAGAGATTGCAGACATTCAGACAGGACGTCTTTGCCGTTCCAGTTCACAATAATTGCGGAAACTTTTTTCATCAGAGAAGTTTGGGAGTGTTGAGAAACGAAGAAGAAAAAATTACAGTTTCACCCTGGCAGAAAAAAATGAAACTCGTTATGAATCATTCCAAAATCTTTTCATAATAAGTATCAGGGTCTTTCGGGTCAAATTTTTCATTGGAATAAACCAGGAGAACCATATCTCCCTCACCAATATTCTTGATGGCATGAAGAGTTCCAGGGTCTATCCTGATGGTCTTCAGGTCATTCACACCCATTATAATCTCGCGGATCTCTCCGGTCTCCCGATCTTTAAGCACTAATTGACCGGTTCCAGTCGGGACACAAAACCACTCCACCTTTCTCGTATGGTAATGGTTCCCCCGAACTTTTCCGGGATAAGCAACCGACACATGCAGTTGACCGAACTCCTTGCATCCTTCCGGCAGTTCGCCTCCTAAAACCTCTATCAACCATCCTCTCTCATCTGACTTCCTGTCCAGATCCTGAATTTCATAATGCTTCATGTTCTCTTTCTCCTGCGGAAATAGGACAGAGTCCGCTCAATCCCTTTTGACAGAGAAACTCGGGGGCGCCAGCCATATTTCTTGGAAAACCTTGAAGAATCACAACAATAGGAAATTTCCGAATTCTTTTTATCCATTAAAAATTTAACCTTCGTGTTTTTATGGAGCTTGCCAATCTGTTTCACGATTTGTTTTAAAGAAACCATCCGTCCGGAACTCACGTTAAATATTTTCCCCGAACCTGCCACAGATTTAAACCCGGCAAACATGAATGCCTGCACGACATCTTCGATATAAACAAAGTCCCGGCATTGTTGTCCATCCCCATTGATCACCAAAGGCAACCCCTTTATTGCCCTGTAACACAATGTCGGCACAACAGAATTATAATTCGGCCTGCATCCTGATCCGTAAACATTTGACATCCTCAATATCACAGACGAAATCCCGGAATTCTTTATAAGATTTTCCGCAGACTGCTTGCTGACCCCATAAACCGTATCAGGGTTAGCCTTCCCTGTTTCACGGATAGGTCTTCTATAATTCACCCAGGAATAAACCTGAGCAGAAGACGCAAAGACAAGCCGGACAGAAGGTTTACCATCATTTAGAATGGATTCCAGTAATCGCGAAGTGCCGATGATATTTCCACTAAGAATCTCCTCATTGGTATCCCGGTTGACCCCTCCCAAATGAAAAATAAGATCGGTATCTGCAACAAAGCGTTTGAGCTCCTGCTTTCCGGGCAACCCTTTCCGACGCGGAAGGGTCACCACTGATCCCTGCCCTTTTAACGCAGATAGCAGATGCGTTCCTATAAAACCCTTTGCCCCGGTTACGCCAATTCGCATAGATTCTATTTTTTTGGATTGTTAGGTTGAGGCGCCCATATTAAAGGAGCGGATCATCGCTTTGTGAAATTCGGCAAGAAGGTAAAATGGCTTTATCATTCCGTGAAATCACCAAACTCAGTATACCCCCTCTTTCTTTGCAAAACCAGACGACCCGGTTTGACCCTTAGCAGGGTAGGCAGGTAGCGCAGCATTCCCCTTGAGCTCTCATGCCCTGAACTGAGAGAATTTTTTACTCGCCAAACAAGTGATTGTTCGTTGCCAGCGGAGGTTCTCCACTTTATAGTGTTTCTAACGGCATTTTTTTTCTGGAGCTTGAGGCCTATGCGCCTTGTTATTGCATTTCTAATCTTATTTTTCCTCTTCCTGTCAACGGCTGGCGCAGAAACCCCGTTCAAACAGGCACTTCCTGGATACGCCTACCAGTTCCCTCGTGATGATTTTTCACACGACGAGTTTCGCATTGAATGGTGGTATTACACCGGAAATCTGAAAGATGAAAAAGACCGTCCGTTTGGCTACCAGCTCACTTTCTTCCGGGTCAGGCTCGAAGGTGAAAATCCTGTCGCCAACCCCTCTTCCTGGAAAATTGACCATGTCTATTTTGCGCATATGACAGTCTCCGACATTCACAACAAGAAATTTCATTTCTTCGAACGCATCAACCGGAAAGGAGTGAAAAACGCCGGATCCGCGTCCGACCAGCTTCATGTATGGAATGAGGATTGGAGCCTGACTGCAAAAGGTGACAGCCATCACCTGCAAGCCATCGAAAGGGGAGTCGGACTCAAGCTGAAGCTGACCCCAATAAAAAACCGCATCCTGCATGGCAAAGAAGGAGTCAGCAAAAAAGGCAGTGTTGCCGGAAACGCCTCGCATTATTTTTCTTTTCCGCGTATGGAAACCACCGGGCAGATTTTTCTGAATGGCCCGGCCATCCCGGTCAAAGGAACCAGTTGGATGGATCACGAGTTTTCCAGCAACCAACTCAACGACAACCTGGTCGGGTGGGACTGGTTCTCCATAAAACTCAATAACCAGACAGAACTCATGCTCTATCAACTGCGCGACAAAAACGGCGGCAAAGACCCGCACTCCAGCGGAACTTTAATATTAGCGGATGGGCAGTCCCGCCCCATCCTCCACCACGAGTTTTCCATCACTCCAAAAAAGTTCTGGACCAGCCCGCATACAAAAGCCACCTACCCGGCTAGCTGGACACTCACCCTGCCAGAAGGGGATCTCAACGTCACCACCGATTTTTCAGATCAGGAACTTTATGACCTGCGCTCCATCTCAGGCTCTTACTGGGAAGGAAGCGTCACTATAAAAGGTGAATTGCAAGGCCAACCGGTATCAGGCAAAGGCTATGTCGAACTGGTCGGCTACGAAAAACCCCTCACCACTGGGCGTGGGGCTGTAATACCCCCTCATTAGCTTTCATGCCCCGGAGGGGTACAACTAGCAATGACTTTTTCTGGCGAACAAAGTTTACCCCGGCTTAAAATACTTTTACTCCGATGCCTCCTCTACAACCAGAAGTTTACTGAAAAACTATGTGATATTCTTCCACTATGACTTTTGATATTGAAAAGATGAACAAGCTTCCCGTCGGGGAGCGGTTTTTTGATGTGAACGAGATCTGGTATTTCATGAACCGTGGGGTTGTTCGCCTGCTGTATCCCACATCGGTGACACCAAACCAGATCACTTGTCTTTCTCTGCTTTTCGGTCTGGCTTCAGCCGGGTTCTATATTTCAGGAATTTCAGATGCTCTCATGTGGGGCGCGGTTTTTCTTTACGGAAAAATGTTTCTCGATAATGTCGATGGCAACCTTGCCCGAGTGCGAGGCACGACATCACGGTTCGGCAGATTCCTCGACTCACTCACCGATTTTCTCGTTACCGTTCTGGTTTATATTGCGATAACAATGTACGTGGTTCGAGCAACGGCGATACCGGAGTACTGGATTCTAGGGTTATTTGGATTGCTGGCTTGTTTTCTGCAAAGCAGTTTCTTTGTTTTCTATCTTGTCAACTACACATCACGGGTAGGTTCCTACGAAAAAAACCGGGTCGATGAAGGCGTCACAGAAGCAGACAAGCGCAAAGTGGAAGAAGGCCAGACGGACCCTTGGGACCTCAGACTGCAAACTCTGTTTGTCTGGGCCTACGGCTGGCAGGATAAAGCAGTGAAAAAATTAGACGCACTGTTTCGAAGCTTCGCACGAGTTCCTGACAACGATGCAGACTGGTATTCCGACCGTAAATTTCTGGCCTGGATCAGTCCTTTATGCTTATGCACTAATAATATGATGCTGGTGATTTTTTCCCTGCTGGGGCAACTGGAATTATTCCTGCTCCTGCTGGTTTCTTTCGTGAACATGTATGGGTTAGGGCTGCTAGCCTGGAAAGTCCTGCGCAGAACAGGCAGATAGCAAAGACTCGTTGAGCCGAGAAAACTCTTTGCCAGCCAAATAAAGATTTTGCCGGTTGGCCCTACGCCGAGTAGTTAGCAGAGGCCGCAGATGTGGCAGATGGAGGTATCGCAAACGGGGGTGTGCGCCGCTTTCAATCCGCGCTGATAGTCTTCCCAAAGGAAGTTCTCGCGATAGCCATGATCGACAATATCCCAAGGAAGGTAGTCATCCTTTTCATATTGCCGGTATACATACTGGTCAACGGGATGCTTCTTCAACGCGCTCTTGGCATCGTGTCCGTTATGCAGGTAGGTTTTGAAAAACGCCTGTGTATTCCGGTCTCCCCGCGACAAATAAGTTTGCAGATAAGCCTCGTTGGGGGAACCAAAACTCATTTTAAGGTGTGGCAGTTTGGACAGAGCCTTTCTCACCCGGGCAAATTTTTTCTTTAAACTTTTCACGGATTCCATAGGATGCCATTGAAACGGTGTACCGGGTTTGGGGATCAATGGACTCAGGCCAATCGTCACCCGGCCAATGCGCCCAAGTTTACGGCATTCATCGATATAAGCCTCCTGCACCCTCTCGACCAGTCGAATGAATTGGTCAATGTCATCCTCGGTTTCAAGCGGCAGACCTATGATGGAATATATTTTTAAATGCAGAATGCCTTTCCGGGTCAGGAACCGACATTTCTCAACGATGAAGTCATCGGTCGCAGCCTTATTGATGACATCGCGCATTCTTTCGGAGGGTCCATCCACAGCCACCGTCAACGTTTTCTGGCCGCTTTGAAGAATCAAGTCCACCAACTCATCAGTGAGTGTTTCCATCCGCAAAGAAGAGAACGAAAGCTTCTTACCCTGTTCGGTAATTTTCCGCGCTAATGCTGGCAACTCAGGGTGATCGGTCACCGACGGCCCAACCAGGCCAATCGTTTGCGCCGACTTTCCAAGTCCAGTGAGCAGAGTATCCATCGAATTATAAGTTTTTTCCAGATTGGGGAGACGTGGGGGGCGGTATATAAAACCCGCCGTGCAGAACCGGCAGGCCCAAATGCACCCTCTTGTAACCTCCATCAACGCCATATCTTTGAAAGTGGAGTCTTCATCATGCAGAACCGAGTGCGTACAAAGCGATTCTTCCTCCACCACCCAATGCCGTACCACGCGGGCTGGGGCCCCCTCTAAAGGCGAAACTCCGACTTGCAGGTCTTGCTCCATTCTGGGACGATAATGCTGCGGCAAATAAATTCCGGGAATGGAAACAGCGCGTTCGAAAAACTGATCCCGGTCTTCATTCTCACGCATCAGCCCAAAAAAGCGTTCGGCCATGCCCTCACCTTCACCGATGAACAGAACATCCATGCATTCGGCCAGCGGTTCAGGGTTGATGAATATCGCCGACCCCCCTGCGGTGACCATCGGAAACGAGGCATCGCGCTCCTCCCGATCCAGCGGAATACCGAAGTATTTCAAGGCCAGCACCGTGTTCAGGTAGTCCGGCTCAAACGAAATCGAAAAGGCGATGACATCGAACTCAAGCGGGTGCATTTGCAAATCCATCGACCGCAACTCTTCGCGCGTCAGGGACTGCGTTTCCGGTTTCCAGCCAACGGGCATGGCAAAGCGATCGCACATCACACCCGCAATTTTGTTCAACAGAGAATAGACCTGCTGGAAACCCAGGTTGGCCATCGCCACATCGTGCGTGTTGGGGTAAACCAGAAGCACTCGCAAATCATTGCGAGAAAGAGTCGGTTCTAGGGCCGATTCGGCTGAATAAGAAACCTGCATAAAAACCGTAAAAAAATTATTACTTTTAGTTATCAATTAAGAGTTATCATCATACTCTAATTAATGGCACTGAGAAAGGAAACCCCAATAAATGCAGGCCCCGGAAACCAGAATGCAGGAATACCTGCAAAAAATAGCGGCTGGTCCGCGTTTGAGTAAAGACCTGACTGCAGAGGAAGCCGAAGATGCCCTGAACCTGATTCTCGATGATGAGGTTTCAAAAGTCCGTGCCGGGGTCTTTCTCATTGCCGCACGCATGAAACTGGAAACCCTGCCCGAAAATATCGGCTATTGGCGAGCCCTGCAAAATCGCGTTTCTCCAGTCACGGTAGATATGGATCAACTCCTGCAAATCGCCGACCCCTTTGACGGGTTCCAGCGCATCCCCTATTTCGGGTTTTACGCGATCCCGGTAATTGCCCAACTCGGCCTCCCGGTTTACGGCCATTCAGCACTGCCGTTACCACCAAAATTTGGCATCACCTTCGAAGATATTTTGCAGAACCATTATAAAGTGGCCGAGGGAAAACAACGCCTGGCGTTGCTGGAAAAATATCAGTTCGGTTATCTCAGCACTGCTGACACCCTGCCACAATTAGAAGCGTTAAGATCTTTGCGAACTGAAATCGTCAAACGCCCAATGCTGGCTACTTTGGAAAAAATTCTAATGCCAGTCAAAGCCCGACAAAATATTCTTGCCACCACCTACTTTCACCGAGGCTACGAAGTCGCGCTCACTGAAATCGCTAAACTCAGTGAGTTCGACAAAGTGATCATCGGCAATGGCATGGAAGGCACCACCCTGTTCGGCGTTCACAAAGAGGCCAAAGTGTTTATTCAGGATAATGTCGCGGAGGTGGAACAAAAAAATCTATCGCTGAAAACCCTGTACAACGAAGAAACCGCACATCGTATCGCCAAAGCGCATGAGGAATTAAAGTCGATAGAATCCAATCTTGAAACTATCGCGAAGCTTGGCGAAGAAGCTTTGAAAACAGGAAAGGGGCCAGCAAGCATGCAAATAGCCAGCCAGGCAGGAACACTGGCCCACCTATGCGGACTCTTTGCCACCGCGCAGGAAGGATTCGATCAAGCCCTCGCCGTTCTGGAGTCCGCCAAGGTTTATGAATCACTCATGCGATGGATTGAAGATACAAAAAGTTAACTCGCGATACTAACAAGTTTTGTATGTGGTTTTTCATACTCAACTAATGGATTGAACGTTTAAGCTAAAGGGACTTTTGTATGCCACTCACTGGTGGACCCGCAGATAAACTAGGCAACCGTTACGAAAATTTTTGGACTCTATATTGCATTCTTGATGTGATGGATGAACAAGCAGAGGTAATTCGTCTAGAACCACCGGGGCAAGATGGCGAAGGCTTTGAATTTTACCTAGAAAAAAAGGGCGTAAAAGAGTACCACCAAGTTAAAAGACAAAAAAGCGGGGTTGAGCATTGGTCCTTAAATTCTCTTAAATCAGAAAAAATCCTTAGTAATTTCAAAAAAAAGCTCGCCAACCCCTCTTATCGTTGCTCTTTTATTTCCATCCAAGATGCTTCTCAACTCAGGGAACTAACTGAACGTGCAAATGCCGCAATCAACTTTAAAGAGTTTCAAACAGAATTTTTGAATTCACAACAAACGAGAAAGGGCTTTCAGACCCTATCTCAAATTTGGGCTCTCGAAGATCAAGAAACTTTTGAGAACCTAAAAAGAATTATTGTCCGAAACATTGATGAAAACACCTTAAAGACCCATCTAATTACAATCGCAGGATATCTCGCGGAAGGTAATCCAACTGTCATTTTAGAAGAGTTATCTTCATTAGTTTCTGAATCAATCCATAAAAATTTGACTGCATTTGATATCTGGAGTTTTTTGGAGTCTCGAGGAGTCAAAAGAAGAAAATGGGGCAAAGACCCGCATATCATTAACAGTGTAAACAACACGACAAAAAGGTATTTCGAAAGTGGAAAAAGGGACTTTATAAATGAAAAAGCGATCCCTCAAGAAGAAGTTAAAGTTATTTTGGATTGGTTTGAGGCTGAAAACAAAAAACAAGTGATGATGGTCACCGGGGTAGCAGGTGGAGGTAAAACGAGTGTAATCGCACAATTATTAGACAACTTACATAAAAATAGCTATCCAATTTTGGCCTTTAGACTTGATAGGTTACCTCTTGAATCTATCTTGCCAGACAAAACAGGAGAAGAACTTGGGCTGCCAGGTTCCCCAGCCAAAGTTCTTGCAGCAGCATCCAATAAAAAGAAAAGTTTGTTGATTATCGATCAACTTGATGCCGTCAGTTTACTTTCAGGACGAAAACCTGAGTTTTTCGATTGCATACAGGAAATTCTTGAAGAAGCATTATGTTTTGAAAATCTAAGAATTATCTTAGTCTGTAGACAGTTTGACTTAGATAACGATCATCGCTTTCGACAGTTGGCGGAACCAAATGGTTTGGCTGAAAAACTTAACGTTTCCAACTTAAAGGAAAAGCAAGTTCTCGACATAATTCCCGAATGGACTTTGAAAAAAAATAGTTTAAGCCCACAGCAAATCAAATTACTGACTATTCCGCTGCATCTCAAACTTCTCTCAGAAATTTGCAAGAATTCAGAAAAAACAGAATTATCTTTTTCCACAAGTAAGGATTTGTTTGATTTGTATTGGGATCACAAGCAATTTCAGTTACAAGCCCGCCTTAACAAACCTTTCAACTGGTTTCATATTATCAACAAATTAGTTGATGATTTAAATAAGAACCAGATCCTTTCAAGCCCAAAATCGCTACTAGATGAATTTGGACCTGACACCAAGGCCCTAGAATCAGAGAACGTATTGGTTGTGGATAATCAAAGGTATGCCTTTTTTCATGAGGGGTTCTTTGATTACTGTTTTGCGAGAAGGTTCATTACACAAAACGTAAGCATAGTTGAATTATTTCTAGAAGGAGAACAGGGACTTTTCAGACGCTCTCAAACACGTCAGATCCTTTTACATCTCAGGGATGGAGATCGTAGCCGCTATATTCTTGAGCTGGATGCCTTCTTAAATAACCCTCAAATTCGTTATCACCTCAAACACGTTGCTATTTCACTATTATCTCAGCTAACGGACCCTATTGAAGAAGAATGGGGAATCATTGCTTCTCTCTTGAGTATCGTAGATAAAGAGGAAGCAAATGAGATTTGGGGAATATTCTGGGGATCAAGCTCCTGGTTCCGCTTGTTAGATTCAATAGGGGAAATTGAAAATTGGCTAACAAAGTCTGACGAAGAAACAATAAATCGAGCTGTCAGCCTGTTTCCGCAGATTTTGGAAACTGACGGGACCAGAATTGCAGAAATAATAGGGAAATTCACACATGTCTCTGAAAAATGGAACCAACGACTTCGAAGTGTATTTTCATGGGATTTTGAAAACTTGAACAGGGGACTATTTGATTTATTATTAAAACTGATTAATGAAGGAATTTTTGACACGGAACTTCTTTCCAATGATAAAAATGTTGACTTTGGCATGTCACTTAGCGGCTTACCCAAAAGGAACCCCACATGGGGTTCAGAAGCCTTAGGTCAACTTCTGAATCGTTTGTTATGGCTTATCTCTAATCAGGGAAGAACCAATCCATTTGAAGATTCTCCGCGAAGGGAAACCATTGACAAAGATTTGATTTTTGACTCTGCCAAAGGCAACCCCTTGGCGTTTTACGAAAACATTTTTCCTTTTATTCTGAAAATTATAGAGACAAATTTAACAGATAGAGGCGACCTGCCTTATAGAGACAAAGTTTGGTTTTACCGAGTTCCTCATGAAAAGTTTACCACTCAAGACGACCTTTTATCTGCAATGGAATTAGCATTTTCAAATATTGCAAAACAAAACCCAGAATTTTTCTCTCATATAGCAAGTCAGATAAAAAGCCGCGAATACGACACCATACAATTTCTATTAACGCGCGGATACACTGCCAACGGGGAATATTTTGCAAGTGAAGCCGTTTCTTTTCTTTCTGAAACCCAAACAAGATTGAAAACAGGTTCCGCAAGCGATAGCTATTGGGCTACACGAGAGTTGGTCGAATCCATTGCGCCTTTTTGCACACCAGATATTCTCCAAACCTTGGAAAATCTTGTTTTAAACTACTCCGACAAATATGAAAAAAAGTCTCATAATCGCCGTCGCGTTGGTTACTCTCAATTCACCCTATTAGGTGGGTTTAACTCGGATTTATTATCTTCGAAGGGAAAGCAGCGGCTACAGGAATTACAACGAAAGTTTAATCAAAGCGTCCCAGAAAAACCTTCAGGCATAAAGTCAGGTTGGGTCAAATCGCCCATTTCCTCATCCTCCGCAGATAAGATGAATGACGAACAATGGTTAAAGGCAATAAAACGTTACAACCAAGAAGACATGTCTGAATGGAGGGAAGATAGCTTTTATGGAGGTGCGCATGAGCTGTCTAAAGAAGTAGAGCGGTTAAGTGAACTCGAACCGCATAGGTTTGCTAATTTAGCCTTGAGAATTCCCCAGAATAGCCAATTTTATTACTTTGATGCAATCTTAAGAGGCATGGCAAAAAGCGCGGAATCATTAGATGTCGAAACTATCTCAAAAGTCTGTTTGTATTGCCACGATCTGCCCATCAAACCTTGCGGAATAACAATTTCAAAAGCCATCCAAAGCATTAAAGGTCAAAACTTGCCTAATAATTTATTAGACATCCTAGTTTGGTACGCCACGGAAGACCCTGATCCCGAGAAGGAGTTATGGCAAGTCAAGACAGGAGATAATTATTATTACGGTGGTGATATTTTTTTGTTTGGTCTTAATACCGTTCGTGGCCATTCAGCTCTTGTCATGGGTGACTTGATAGCGACAGATAAAAATCGGATCAATTATTTCCTACCCGCTTTAAAAAAAATGATATTAGACCCCTCACCTGCCGTTCGAGCCTATATAGCCTACACACTGAATGCCGTTGACAATCATGACAGGGAATTAGCCGTTGAACTTTTTATAACACTTTGTCAATTTGAAGATAGTTTTTTGGGAACACGCTATGTCGAGAATTTTTTATTTTTTGCATCTCAAACCCATTTCGAGCAATTAAAAACCATCGTTGAAAGAATGGTTGAATCTAAGGAGGAGGATGTTGTTGATTCTGGAACTCGAATAGGATGCCTAATAGGATTGGGCATTGAAGAAGCCCGACCCTTAGTGGAAAAATGTGCCTCGGGAAATGAAGCTCAAAGAAAAAGTGCGGCAGAAATATTTGCCCATAATTTATTTAAGGCACCTTTTCGCAGATACTGTGAAGGGAAGTTAAAACTATTTTTTCATGACCCCAGCGACGAAATTAAAAAGACAGCAAGCAATTTCATTCGATTTAAAAGCGATGAAATAAAAGAATACCTTCCCTTAGTTCAACACTTTATCGAAAGCCCCGCTTTCCATTTTGGCTTAGATAAACTAATTGAATCCCTAGATGAAACAACTGCTAATTTGCCAGAATTATCAGTGTTCGTTGCAAATCATTTTTTGGGATTAGCGGGAGAAGATGTCCGAGATTTTGGGTCTAGAAAATTTATGTCTGGACAAAACGTGAGCAAACTTATAATAAGGGGTTATAGCCAAGCAAGTGACCCTGCTTTGAGATCCCAATACCTAGACTTGATAGATCAAGTTGTAAAACTTAGGGTTTATGGCTTGGATGAAGCTTTAGCCACTTTTGAGCGATAACTTTTTCTAGCTTCAAACTAACGATTCTTATTATTCACTGCGCGCGGCGGCTCGCCGCCAACATCGGTTCGAGTTGTTGCCAGACCAGGTCGGTGACGATGCTGTAACCTGATGCAACAGGATGCAAGCCATCCGGTTGTGTGTAATCACGCTCTCCCGCAACCCCCTCCAATAAAAAAGGCAGGAAAGCCAAATCATATTTTTTGGCAAGCTCAGGAAAAACCGTTTCAAACTCCTGCATATAGTCTTCGCCATAATTAGGCAGGGCCTTCATTCCGGCGAGTAAAATCCGAGCGTTGTGTTCGCGGCAGATTGCGATCATGGTTTCCAGGTTCTTCCGCATTTCATCGACAGAAAGCCCACGCAAACCATCGTTGGCACCCAACGCCAGAATGACAATTTCCGGCTCGTGCTTCATCAGCCAGCGGATGCGCCGCACTCCGCCCGCAGTGGTGTCTCCACTCACGCCGGCATTGACCACCTTATGCGGGAACCCGGCAGAGGCAATCTTCACTTGCAATCTGGAGGGATAACTTTCTTCATCCTTCACGCCATACCCCGCCGTCAAACTGTCTCCAAACGCTAAAACCACAGCCTTCTCCTTCGAGTGAACCGATACCGGGAACAACACACAAAGTGCCCCGAACACACAAATTAATCGGAATATTTGATTTAAGTTTAACAAGTTTGTCCCCAGCTTTTTATACTACAATACATAAAATATTAAGAACTCAACAGTGTGAGAATAGTGATTGAAATAACCAACTTGATAAAATCCCTGCACGGCGGCGGGCATAAAGTCGAAATCCTGAAATCTCTCGACCTCACCGTTCCCACCGGTCAGTTTATAGCGATCACCGGCCAGTCGGGAAGTGGCAAAACCACTCTGCTCAGCTTAATAGCGGGGCTCGACACACCCACCAGCGGTCAAATTGTGATCGACGGACAGGATATCACGAAACTCGATGAGGACGAGCTTGCCCTCTTACGCGGAAAAAGGTTTGGCTTCATCTTCCAGAATTTCCACCTCATCCCTACTTTAACAGCTCTGGAGAACGTGGTGCTCTCGGCCGAGTTGAACAACACTCCCGGCGCAACAAAAAAAGCCAACAACCTCCTGGGCACCGTGGGTCTGGGCGACCGCCTGCATCATTACCCGGCGCAACTATCTGGCGGAGAACAACAACGCCTGTCTTTGGCCCGCGCTTTTATCAACGAACCCGATATCATTCTCGCCGATGAACCCACAGGAAATCTCGACTCCAAAAACAGCGACCGCATCATCGAACTCATACTCGAGCTACATAGGGTGAAGCAGGCAACCATCATCCTGGTGACACACGAACTTCATGTTGCCGAACGCTCTGAACGCATCCTGACCCTTGCAGATGGGCAGATCATTTCAGATCAAATGAACTCATGAAGACTTCGCAACTGAACCTCCGCCAACTTTTCACATTAGTGATTGCCGAGTCGCGGGGTGCCAAGCGCAGGATGCTGTTTTTTGTTCTTTGCATCGGCATCGGTGTCGGCGCGGTGATGACGGTAAAAAGTTTTTCCAATCTCGTGGGCGAAACCATACAGGGCCAGGCGAAAGGGCTTTTATCCGCCGACCTTGCCATCAAGGGAAGTTGGGAGCAAAGTCAAAAGGATCTCGACTACCAGAAAAATATTTTACCTCCCGAAAGCGAATTCCTTTTCATCAAGGAACTGCACGGCATGGCACAATTCAAAAACCCAAAAGGGGGAGGAAAACCAGCTTCCTTGATCACCGAGCTCAAATCCATTCCGCTCACCGGCCCGCAATACCCTTTTTACGGGGAATTTAAAAGCCAGCCGGAAAAACCGTTACAGGAGTTATTAGCCAATGGCGGTGCCGTGGTGGAGCCTTCCTTCCTTCTAAAAACCGGATTAAAACAAGGCGAACACTTTTCTCTGGGAAAAATCAAGGTGCGTATCAATGGGGTTGCGCTCTCAGAACCGGATCGCATTTCAAGAGCCTTCAGCATTGGCCCCCGGGTATTTATTTCCCGCTCCTCTCTGGATGAATCGGGACTGGTTCAGCCGGGAAGCCGGGTCAAACACAGAACTCTCATACGACTGCCACCCGGTTTTGATTTGGAAAACGCCCAACTGCTTCTGGAGAGGGGCCTGACGGACAAGTCAATTTCTGTCCGCACTTATAAGGACATGCAGTCCTCTTTATCCAGTTCCATCGAACGCATGGGTCATTACCTGGGTGCGCTGGGGGTCATCGCCCTTCTCATGGGAGGCATCGGTGTCGCCATGATCGTGCGAACCTTCATGGCACAAAAACTCGACACACTGGCGATTTTGAATTGCCTTGGAGCATCCTCTAAAACCTTGTTAAAAGTGTACCTCCTTCAATCCATGTTGATGGGTCTGGCAGGCAGCCTTTTAGGTGTGGGGCTTGGCTTCTCGCTCACGTTCTTGCTTCCATCTAAAATGGAGGGGCTGATCAACTTAAAACTGGAACCGGTCTTCTATTGGGTTCCGGCTTTGCAATCGCTTCTTCTGGGTTGCACCACCACCCTCTTGTTTTGCCTGTGGCCTTTAATCCGCGCCGTGAGAACCCGGCCTCTGCGCCTTTTCCGTAGAAATTTTGAGGATGAAGAAGAACACGGTTTCCGATGCGAAGGCTGGCTTCCCTCCCTGACACTGGGCCTGGGTCTGGCCGCGATGATTTGCTGGCAGGCAGAATCCATTAAACGCGGCTTGATTTTTTTATCCGCTCTGGTGATTTCAGTCGGGGTGCTTGCGCTGGCATCCGTTTTACTTTTAAGACTTTTAAAAGCGCTGCCACAGTCCGGCTCCATGACCCGCCGTTATGGCATGTCAAATCTCAGGCGGCCTAACAACCAGGCCACCGCCATCATCACCTGTCTTGGCATGGGCATCATGTTGATTCTCACTGTCCGACTGGTGCAAATGGATATGCTGGCCATGCTGAACAAGAACACCGAGATGAACCCGCCAAATTATTTTTTCATTGATATCCAGCACGACCAGAAAGAAATATTCACCGAAGTTCTTGACCGGGTCGCGCCAAAAGCAGAGCGCACCCTCACGCCTCTGGTGCGCTCGCACCTGCACAGCGTTGATGAAAAATTAATAGAGAACTGGAAATATAAGGATAAGATGCGCGAAGAATGGTTCATCAACCGCGAATTTGTTTTAACCTATACGGCCGGTCCACCGCCAAAGGACAACGAAGTCATCGAAGGGAAATGGTGGGACGAGGCAAGGGCCAAAAACGCCGAAGTGTCTCTGGAAGAGGATGCAGCAAAAAGATTAAGCGCTAAAATCGGATCGCAACTCACCATCGACATTCAAGGTATTCCTATCC
>JACNKA010000074.1 GCA_014382285.1 Nitrospinota bacterium
GGGGTCCCTCTTATGATACCCATTTTTCTTTATCAGTCCGTTCATTTTGATCACCATAAACAGAATTTTTATGGAACCGAAAAAGATGGAGAATATTTTCCCTTTGCGATAAAGGGAAGGAGATGGATTGTCATTCATATTCTTTTTTCTTTTCTAGTGCCAATTTTATTTTTTGCGCGTTTTTCATTTTTAGCTCCATTATCCCTGGTTAATAAAAAGCTGAGATTGTTTCTGTTGGCCAGAATGTCCGCGCTGATCATCGATCTGGATTACCAGAGGCCGGAATCTTCATGGAAGAACGCAGAAGATTGGAAAATTCAAGAGTTCTTGGCGAGCCTCTATGCCTGGGTATTTCTGGGGGGTATCCTGGCAGAAATTATTCCTGCGAGGGCCCTTTTCCTGTGGTACTGTATTGGGGCTTTGATTTTTATGGTTAATTCCATTAGAACCCTGGGGGCTCACCGCTATCAAAACCCCAAGGAAGTCGTGATGAGCTACCCAAAACAAATGCTGGATTCGGTCAATATTCCCGGGAACAGATGGATGACTCCTTTATGGGCTCCGGTGGGGCTTCGCTTTCATGCGACGCATCACTTGTTTCCTGATCTGCCTTATCACGAACTAGGAGAGGCGCATCGCAGACTGATCCAGGATCACGGAGAAAATTCCTTATACGGTCGAACCGTTTGCTCAGGATTACTTCCAGTTCTGAATCAATTGTGGAAACATGCCGCCAACTGAACGCGATAGATTATCGTGTTAATTCCTTAATAAATTTCTGGTGAGAAACTTATGACAAAACCTTTCACTCTGCTCAGTGAACTTGAAAATGAGGACGGGGAACCTTCTCATTTGAAAAAGAGCAAAATTATTTCCTTATTGAAAAAGAAGTTTGATTTCGAAAATTCCCACCTACGTCCTCCTAACATTAAAGACAAAGGGATTCTGGCAAAATGTTTTGGTTATTTTGCGCCAGAGCAAGCCAAGGAACTGGGGATTTACCCGTATTTCAGAGCGATTGAGGCGATTGATGGGTGCCATGTTGTCATTGACGGGAAGTCAGCTATTTCTGTTTCCACCAATAATTATCTCGGACTGGCTCAAGACCCTCGTGTGGTCGAAGCGGCCAGGGATGCATTGGAAAAGTTTGGTATTGGTTGTACCGGCAGCCGTTTTCTCAATGGCACTTTCGACCTGCACAAGACCTTGGAAAGGGAAATTTCTTCTTTTTTGAACCGGGAAGATACCATTGTCATGTCCACAGGGTTTCAGGCAAACCAGGGAACCATTGCCTGTCTATTGGGTAGAAAAGATGTGGCTTTTTCGGACCGGGAAAATCATGCCAGTATCTACGAGGGGTGTGGCGTAGCACCGGGAAAGACCGTCCGCTATCAGCATAATGATATGGATCATCTGGAATATTATTTGAAAAAATACTCGGATGTTGAAGGCAAGATAATTATTACCGACAGTATTTTCAGTATGAGCGGCGATATTGCCAATCTCCCGGCTATTGTGAAACTTGCGAAAGATTATGGTGCCAACGTCATGGTTGACGAAGCTCACGGCTTGGGTGTCATGGGTGAAAATGGCAAGGGCGTTGCCAGCTACTACAATCTGGAAGACGAAATAGATATTTATATGGGAACGTTTTCCAAAAGCCTGGGGTCCATCGGCGGGGTTTTTTTTGCGAAGGGCCAAAACACCCGGGTCATACACCCTAAAAATTCTGGGGGTTTTTTTTTTTCCCCCCCTCCCCCCCCCCCCCATTTCCGGGGGACTTCTGGGGTGGGCGGGCTGGTTTATGTACCCGGACGGGGTGTGAAGTGGGGGGGGGAAAAACCTTTTCTTAAAAGAGGGTTTTTTGATATGGGTTTTCAAGTGAATAACAACTCTATTCCTATTGTCCCCATAAAAATAGGAGAAGAAGCCCTCACACTTTATATGAACCGTCTCCTTTTTGATGATGGAGTTTTTGCCGGGGTCGCGGTATCACCCGTTGTGCCACCCCTTAATGCGATGATCCGGACCAGCTACACCTCTAGCCACGACCAAAAAGATCTTGATAAAGTCCTCGGCTCTTTCAGGAAACTGGGGACAAAGCTAGGCATCATCCCTAAGTAAAAATGGGTTTTGAACTTGTTAAGGTTGAAACCCGCCAGGATATGGAGCGATTCATTCGTCTTCCCTGGAAAATTTATAAAGACCAGCCATGCTGGGTTCCTCCTCTTGTTCAGGAACGTAAAAAGTTTCTGAATCCTGATATCAATCCCTTTTTCGAACATGCTGAAGTCGATCTTTTTCTGGCGATGGATAGTGATCGGTCACCGGTGGGAAGGATCGCTCTGGTTCATGATCAGAGCTATCAAGATCTTCACTCAGAGTCTGTCGGAATGTTTGGTATGTTTGAGTCGATGGATGACCCGAACCTCTTCCGCTTTTTATTGGACAAGGCTCATCAATGGTGTCGGGAAAAAGGCTATACTCGCCTTATAGGGCCGATGAACTTATCGACCAACCACGAATGTGGTTTGCTGGTAGAGGGTTTTGATTCTCCCCCGATGCTGGGTATCCCTTATAATCCAGAATATTATGGGAAGTATTTTGAAGAATGGGGTCTGCAAAAGGCCAAAGACCTTGTGGCGTTCAAGCTGGATTTGATTAAGATTCCGGATTATCTGAAACAGGCTGCAGCAAAAATTAAGCGAAGGAATCATTTCAGTATCAGGCTTCTGAATCTGAAACGGCTTGATGAGGAGATCCCCATTCTTTGGGATATTTATAACTCGGCGTGGAGCATGAATTGGGGATTCGTGCCGATGACCCGAAAAGAATTTGAATTTTCTATTAGGGAAGTGAAACCCATCATTCAACCCGAATTTTGTTTGATTGCCGAAGTTAAAGGCGAGCCAGCAGGTTTTTCTATGGCTCTGCCCGATATCAACCAGGTACTTATGGATCTGGATGGTAGCTTGTTTCCCTTTGGTTGGGCGCGGTTCTTATGGCAGAAAAATAAAATTAGCGCTTACCGGGTGCCTATTCTTGGAGTGAAAAAAAAATACCGCAGGCTGGGAATTGATGCCTGGTTTTATTATGAAACCTACAAGTTGTTTCTGGAAAAAAAGATAAAATGGTGTGAGATGTCCTGGTTGCTGGAGGATAACAAAAGCATTCTTGATCCGATGCACCGAATAGGGGGATTTATTTATAAAAGGCATCGTATCTATGAACGACTTATTACACCTTAAAGGTGCCACGGCGTTGGTCACCGGCGCGAATGGTTTTATCGGCAGTCATCTGGTGGATCAGCTTTTAGCCTCCGGTTGCACGGTTCATGGACTGGTGAGGGAATCCTCTGACCTCAAATGGCTGGATGCATCCAAGGTTCATCTGCACCGGGCGGATCTTGCGCGAGCAGATTTTATAGTCCCCGCTATGGGGGAGTTGGATTATATCTTCCATTGTGCGGGATTGACCAAGGCAAAATCTCGTTCCGACTATTTTCAGGTCAACGCAACCGCTTGCTCAAACCTGTATGAACAATGCCAAAAACACGGGGGCCAGATTAAGGGTATCGTTCACCTGAGCAGTCTGGCGGCAACTGGCCCCAGCCCTCAGGGTGGCCTCGTCGATGAAATCACCCCTTGCCGGCCCGTGACTTTTTATGGGCAGTCTAAACTTGCAGGAGAAGAAATTGCTATTCAGTATTCGCAGTCGCTTCCCCTTGCCGTTATCCGCCCTCCCGTGGTGTACGGTCCCCGAGAAGAAAACTTTTTTACTTTCATTAAATTGATTCAGAAAGGATGGGGGTTGCAAATTGGCAGGGCGGGCAAAGAGCTTTCGTTGATTTATGTTTCTGACCTGGTCGATGCAATGCTTACAGCTTCCGATCCATCCAAGCAGAAGGGACATAGTTATTTTGTTACTGATGGCCGTGTTTATGTTTGGGAACAAGTTGCGAAAGAGTGTGCGCGTATTTTGAATGTTAAGGTGAAGACCTTGAGAGTTCCTGAGGCAGCGCTTGTTCCGGTGGCTTTGTTTTTTGAGGCGTGGTCCAGCTTCAGTTCCAAGCCTGCGTTGTTTGATCGGCAGAGGATGATTGATATCCGGCAGAGCTCCTGGTCTGCTTCACCGGAAAACTTTTTCAAAATGTTTGACTTCGAACCTCAATATGAGCTGAGTAGAGGGTTGACTCAGACTATCAAATGGTATCAAAAAGAAAAATGGTTAGGCCATGAGTGAAACATCGGGACACGCCCTTGGAGGTCTGATGGAGCCAGTCAATCGTTATATTCAGGATCCGATTGCGAAACAGATTGTGGGTTTTTTGAAAAACACTCCTGTGACCCCCAATCAGGTGACCTATTTTTCTGTCTTGACAGGTTTTGCTTCCGGTTATGCGTTCAGTTTTGCCAGCTCGATATCTTTGGTTCTAGGTGGAATCCTGCTGGAAATGACTCTGGTGCTGGATTGTGTGGACGGGCAACTGGCTCGGGCTAAGGGCATGGCTAGTGAGTGGGGTAGGCTGATCGATGGCATTGCCGGTTACTTTGCCTATCTTGCGGTGGTGGTCGGGCTCATTAACGGTTTTCCGGAATATGAGTCAGTCTTGAAAATTATTGCCGGGCTGATTATATTGAGGGCCATCTCTTATGATTATTGCAAGCAGAGTCTGGGCACCTTGTTATTGCAAGGCTATGATGGCATGGAACGAGAAATTCAAAGCACTCGCCAAAAAATTCAGGCTAAAATGTCATGGGTGCTGGTGCTTTATTTTTATTATATGCAGGCGCAACAATTATTTTTTCGTGGTGAATGGAGTTTTTTGCGGCAGACGGAATTAGGCGATCAAGATATGCAAGCGGACTTGACCTTGGAACAACGAAAAGCTTACTACGAAAAAATAAAAATTCTTCTATTGCTTTGGCGGTGGAATGGACTTGATCTCCCACTTTTCCTGCTTTCCTTGTTCGCTGTTCTTGGAATCCTTTCCACCAGTTTAATCCCCTTCGCCTGTGTTATGGCTGTGCAATATTTATTGACGTTAATGGCGCACCATTATTTTGTTCGAAGAATTTAAAGTTAATGGCTTGTCTTGGGATTAGTTCCCGAAAATATTGCGTAGACCCCCCCCTGTAAAAAAATAAATATTAATTTATGTTTGGGAGATTATTTGGCCTTTTAGTTTTAGGTGTTTAACTGATTTTCGGGCTTCAGATATTGCTGTGGTTATCCTGGCTTGATTCGTGAATTTCTGCTTGACCTTAATAGAATCCCCGTTAGTATGTGACAATGGGTTCTGTTTTAATGAAGAGATACTTCGTGAGAAGTGAAGTAAGGTTTCGCCCCTTTTCAAATAATTGTAAACGAATACTTCGCAGGGTGAGATATGAGATTTTTTACCAAGCCTACCGATAAATCATCTTTAAAGCCTTATTCTAAAAAAAACTGTCTTTCTTTTCTGTCATTAGCAATAATAGCTTTTGCTCTTTTCTTTCTTTATTCCTGCATTCAGAATGTACCTGGTTCCACTAATACTGTTTCTTCTGAAAAAGCTTCAGCGATGTCGGATAAGAAGACGAACACGATGGAGCAAAAAGGGTCTGATTCTTCCGTCGAATCTGTGGAGAAAACAACCGACTCGGGTGAAGAAAATTCTGAAAAAGATGTCGCGCTACAGGTGGCAGCAGACCATGAAGCGCTGTTTGCAGAAAGTAAATTTCCTTCGGCCGCGACCTGCGGCACCTGTCATCCCAAACATTATCGAGAGTGGTCGGTTTCGTCACATTCTTATGCACAGTTGAGCCCGGTTTATCTTTCTCTCAGCAGTGAGATCAATGAGTTGTCCAGTGGATCGAATGGGGACTTCTGCCTGAGATGCCACAGTCCCATTGGTGCCAACCTTGGTGAGTCTCCTTTCATGTCAAACCTGGATCGGCACCCTACATCCCGTGAAGGCATCACCTGTGTGGTCTGCCATCGTTTGAACAAGGACTACAATAAAAGGAGTGGAAGATTAGCTCTAGAGCAAGGGGGCCTGCTGGAACCAGTATATGGGCCAATGGGTAATGAAGAGATGGCACGTGTTCTGGATAATACAGATGAATACCGCGTTGTGACCGAAGAAGGAAAGCCTGGACGAAAAGTTCATAGAGAAGTTAAAAAATTTGCTTCCATCTCACAACCCGTATTTTGTGGAACTTGTCACGATGTAACCTTGTTCAATGGTTTCCGCCTTGAGGAGGCATTCAGCGAGTACCGCACTTCTCCGGCTGCGGCTAGAGGAACCACTTGTCAGGATTGCCATATGGGTAAAGAACAGGGTGTGGCTTCGGGATATGATGTTGGTCCTGCTGCCATGGTAGGAGGAAAACCAACTAAAGACCGGAAGGTCACCAGTCACTTTTTTGCAGGGCCGGACTATTCAGTCATTCACCCAGGTATTTTTCCGCATAATGCGGAGGCTCAGGAAATGGCTAGTATGAGAGAGTGGCTTGAGTTTGATCATAAAGCCGGGTGGGGTACCGATGAGTTTGAAGACAAGGTAACCGAGGATATGAATTTCCCTGTTCGTTGGGACTCGGTCGATGACCGCTACGATGCCCGTGAGATTTTAAACAAACAGTTTGAACATTTGGCATTTGCCCGGAAATTACGCCTGGAAGTATTACGAAATGGCTATCACCTGGGAGAAATTGTTACCGAGCAGAGTAGTGAGGAAGGCATACACTTTAAGGTTAAGGTTAGTAATCTTACGGACGGTCATAATGTGCCGACCGGGTTTACTGGAGAACGACTTGTCTGGCTTCATGTTACTGTGACGGATCGTGACGGAAAGGTGGTTCTCGAGTCAGGCGATCTGGACCCGAATGGGGATGTGCGTGACAGGGAATCCTCATTTGTTCATAATGGAGAACTTCCTTTGGATGGGCAGTTGTTTGACTTGCGATCACGGTTTGTAGTCTCAAACCTGCGTGGTGGAGAGCGGGAGCAAATCATCCCCATCCCTTATCCCTTGATCACAATTCCTTTTGTGCGACCTTCAATCCAGTCATTGGTGTTATCGGGTGAGCCAGGCACAGAGCGAAACCATCGAAGAGGTATCGAACCTTCAGGTTATCGTTGGGCTAAATACCGGATTGATGATGAAGTGCTGACCGGCAAGGGTCCTTACATGGCTAAAATCGAACTGAAAGCGGGTATGGCTCCAGCTAACTTAGTGGGAGCTATTCAGGGACGGGGATTTGACTATGCCATGAGTGCCCGTGAGGTAGTTGACGGCGTTGCCGCTGGTTATGAGATTTTGTGGGAAAAAGAAATTACTTTTAAAACTAATAATTAATTCAGGACTAACCTTTCTGTGTTACTTGGAGGCTAAGAAAGAGTGCGAATGTTTGGCGCAGTCTTAGATCTGTCTCGTAGAATTATATTCGGGCTTATTTTTGCGGGTATAGTTCTATGCTTTTCTATTCCGGCTTACGCGGATTGGTTTCCCTTGGGAGACACCTCAGAGGTGAGTGCTTTTTCTGAGGAGCATATCCAGCTGCGTGCTCCTTCTGACACCGGTACGCGTCCTCCGCTGATTTATGAGGGGGGGATCTTTTTCTCGGAGTAGGAGATCTTTATGAGGGTTTTGAGACCCCTTGGGGAGCTATCTGGCAACCGCAGTTGTGGGTTTTTGGAACCATGCGATCGAGTCTGCAGATGTTCGAAAATGGTCCCAATAGTACTGCCTCTGAATGGGCCAATCGTCTAGACCTATACGCTAATGTCCAGTTAACTGGAACAGAAAAATTTATCATTGGAGCTCGACCTCTAGATAGAAATTTGCCCTCCCAATTTTCACGAGTATCGTTTAACGATAATCGGGGTTCCGGTCAGACTGAATTTAATATGGATATCCGGACCATGTTTTTTGAGGGTGACTTGGGAAGTCTGTTTCCCAAGCTGGACCCTGCTGGAACAAAGCCGCTGGATTTTGGGTTTTCCGTGGGAAGGCAATTATTGCAGTTCCAGGAAGGCATTATGCTCAATGATGAAATAGATGCCATTGGGATTGTTCGTAATAATATTCATCTTCCAGGTATCCCGAGTTTGAGATCTTCTTTCGTGTGGGGTTGGAACGAGGTGGGAAGAAGCAATGCAGGGCGGCATGATGCTGCGAATATGTTTGGGTTGTTTAATTCTGCGGATATGCAGGATCTCTCCTGGAATCTGGACATGGTGTATGTTGCTGACAAGGACGCTGTTGGTGATAGTTTTCATGTAGGGTTTTCAACAATTCAAAGAATTGGGGTTTACAGCACGGCCTTCAGAATTAATAGCTCGATTGCGGATGGAGCAGATAACGCAAAGGCTGGTACTGGAACCCTTTTCTCTGCCGAAACTTCCTTTACACCCGAAAAATCTGATGACATCGTATATTTTAATGCCTTTGTTGCGGCTGGAAATTTCACTCAAGTGGGTCGTGAGGCGATAGTTGGCGGGCCGTTGGGGGCTTTAGGTATCTTATTTGCCTCTCCCAGTATCGGTAATTTCGGGTCTGAATTGAACAGCTTTACGGATGATATGGCTGGATTTGCCACGGGTTATCAGGCATTTTGGAATCACCATAGGACAAGTCTTACGTTTGAATTGGCCGGTAGAAAAGATACCAGTGGTGAAAGATTTGATGATATAGCTGTTGGTTTTGAGTTCCGCCAAAGACTGGCCCAAAGAATCCAGCTCCAAGTTGACACCCATTATACTGTCCAGGAAAAGCGTAGTGACGGTTATGGCTTGCGAACAGAAATTCTCTATCAATTTTAATTTGAGAGTGGATCGGGTTTTTCCGGTTTCTGCAATATTTGCTGGGCCGTGTTACCGTTCCCTTTAAAAAGTGAGGGTGTTATGAAGCGAGATAATACATATTTCATATTTAAACCTTTTTCTCTGATGGCGTTGGTTTTGGCGGGAGCATGGCTGATTTTTCCTGTCACATCAATGGCCCAACCTTTTTTCAAAGGTGCCAAACTTTGTGAGGAATGTCATGAAGAAGAGACCAGAATTTGGGAGAAAACCAAGCATTATACGTCTTTTAGGACTGTTCACCGGGAACCCACAGATGATAGTAAACCATCTCCCAAGAAAATATTGAGTGCTGTTGGGGGACAGAAACGGATGAAAAGGAATGAAACCTGTTATCTGTGCCATTACACACTTGAGAAAAAAGATGCCGGTTCCAAGCCGGCTGCAAAGTCTGGGACCTCTTGTGAAAGTTGCCATGGTGCGTCTTCTGATTGGCTGGCGCTTCACGATAATTATGGCGGGAAAGATGTTAAGCGAGATCAGGAAATGGCGGATCATAAAGTTAAACGGGTTGTCGATTCCAAGGCGGCAGGTTTGATCTGGCCATCCATGCAGTATGAAGTAGCAGAAAACTGCATGACTTGTCACGGTCTGGCGCATCCCAGCCTTAAAGCCGATGATTTAGCTAAAATGTTGGGAGCCGGACATCCGATTAATCCCAACTTTGAACTGGTTAAATATTCTCAAGGTTCAGTGCGTCACAGACATTATCCTCCAGATATCAAGACCAATGCCGAAATGACACCTAAGGAGTTGGCGGGTCTTTATGTAATTGGTCAAGCGGCGGCACTGGTTTCCGCCACGGAAGCCATTTCTAAATCTGGTGAGGCTAAATATAAGGAAGCGCAAAACAAACGAGTTGAGATTGCCAAGTCTGCACTTAGTGGGATTTCTGAAGCGGCAGGGTTATTAGCCGCTCCTACAAGAGAAAATGCTTTAAACTTTATTAAATCCGTAGCGGGAAAAGATTTGACCGGGGTTGTTGGAAGTAAGCTCCCGGCTAAATCGGATTATAAATAGGAGTGTATAGCTCGGTTTTGGTTTCCCTGAATCGTTGATAGTATATTAAGAGTCACAACTCCAGAGTTAGATGACAAGTTTGCCTCTTCCGGTTGTGCATTTTGGAGGTGGTGGGTGGCTATAACGACTCAAGTGCGTCCGCAGAGGTGGGACCAGCCATTCGGTTTGTTTATGACCGAATTGGATGTGGACCGGCTGTTGACCATTCCAGAGATTGCTGCGATAGAAGAGAGTAAATTCCCCTCTCATTGCTCTCTCAGGGGAATTCTTAAAAATGATGCGCGGATTGTAAAGTACTCAGCGGGGGACATTGTCATCCGTGAGGGGGACTACGGTAATTCTGCATTCCTGGTTCTGGACGGTTCACTAAAAGTCGTGTTGTTCCCAGGCCTTCCTGGCCAAATGCTAGGTCGCCGAACCATTCAAAAAAAAACCTTTTGGCAAGCCCTCAAACAGCTTTGGAGCCGGAGTAAAATTCCGGAAGTCCGTGATGTGAAACGCTATGGTCTTCATGCTATGGTTCGGGAGGCGGAGGATTTGGGGGCATCACATGTTTTTCTCCAGGATGTTCCCGCTATTTTAGATAAGAATAAAACCGCTTCTCTGGGAAAAGGAGCGTTATTTGGAGAGCTTGCCGCCTTGGGGCGAACCCCCAGGACAGCCACTATTTTTGCAGAATCCGATATAGAGCTTTTGGAGATACGCTGGCAGGGACTACGTGAGTTCAGGAAATATGATCAAGGGTGGCGTCGCCTCATTGATCAGCGTTATCGTACCAACGCTCTCAACGCCCACCTAAGGGCGACTTCCATTTTTTCTCACTTGGATGATAAAGATCTTCAGGAGGTGGCAGATGCCACTCTTTTTGAAACCTACGGAAAATTTGACTGGCATCTAACCTATAACAAGCTTCAAAGTCAGGATAAAATCCATGGCATCAAGGATGAACCAATTATTGCCAATCAGGGAGATTATTCAGATGGGATATTATTGGTTCGGGCTGGGTTTGCTCGGGTTTCTATAGACCGGGGAAATGGCCAACAGACTCTAACCTATCTGGGTACAGGGGATTTTTACGGCGCGGACGAACTGTTCCGAGTTTGGCAGGGAGACCCTAATGTTGGTATGAGGGTGACCATCACAGCTCTTGGGTACGCGGAAATGCTCCGGGTACCTAGTAAAATTGTAGAGAAACATCTATTCGCTTACTGGTCATCTGGAAGAGATGGGTTTAGACAGGCGAATTCGCAGTCTTCATTTGAGTCAAGGCGGTTGCAGGACTTTATTGATCGAACCTTGACAGATGGAGCTTTACTCGAATGGGCGGTTGAAGAGCGTTTTATAAATGGTACCCAGACGATGTTGATTAACCTTGATCGTTGTGTGCGTTGTGATGACTGTGTTCAGGCTTGCTCCGCAACGCATGGTGGCAATCCCAGATTTGTCAGGCATGGCAAGACTTTTGGGAACTGGATGGTGGCCAATGCTTGCATGCATTGTGCTGATCCTGTTTGTATGATCGGTTGTCCAACTGGTGCGATTCATCGGTCCATGTCCGGAGGAATGGTCATTATCAATGATGATACTTGTATTGGTTGCGAAACTTGTGCGAATTCCTGCCCCTATTCCAATATCAGGATGGTGTCGATCAACGATGAGGCAGGGCAATTAATTACAGATCCTCAGAATCAGAAACCCATACTTAAGGCGACGAAGTGTGACCTGTGTGCCGACCAGATTAGTGGGCCAGCCTGTGTTTTTGCCTGTCCGCATGATGCCGTGAGCAGGGTAGACTTTAGAAAGATAGAGATTGATGAAAATTCAACAGGGTTTTAGTCTAGTCCGAATTTGGGTCTACGTGTTTTTTGGGACTCTTTTATTTTTAGTGACATGGATATGGACCTATCAAATTGACAGCACCCTCGGTATTTCAGCTTTTGCCAATGGATGGATATTATTTGGGATACTGGTTTTTCTTTCTCTTTTTAGTGCCCGCAAGCGATTGCCGTTTTTGCCCCTTGCTTCTTCATCTAGATGGTTTCTTCTTCATGTGGTTTGCGGATTTCTAGCCCTCTTCTTGTTTTGGCTTCATATCGGAGGCATGTGGTCGAAAGGATTTTATGGGCAGGTGATTACGATTCTATTTTATATCACCTCAATTTCAGGAGTGGTGGGACTCTTTATTGAAAAAGTTTATCCCCGTCAGCTAACCCGTAGTGGTGTGGAAGTTATTTATGAGCGCATTCCAATGGAGATTGCTGAAATAAGAGAGGAAGTCGAGTCCCTCATTCTAAAGTGTACTGAAGAAACCGGCAGTAGTACGCTGGCCGAACATTATCTGGAAACCTTGAGGAGGTATTTTCAAAGGCCACGGTTTTTCATAAATAATATATTTGGTAGCCATCTGCCCCAGCATTGGGTTCGCCAGCAATGCATGATTTTGGAACGTTTCCTAAATGAAAAAGAACGTGAATATTTAGACAAGGTCTATGCGCTAGCGGAAAAAAAAAGGAAGATAGATTTTCATTATACGCTTCAAACTTTGCTTAAAACCTGGCTTCTGGTTCACATTCCCTTGGCAGGTGCGGTGATGGCAATGGTGATCTGGCATTTAATCCTTATTATGGTGTTCTTCGTGTAATGGAAGATAATAAGTTTGGTCACGATCAGAGTAATTATGAAAGGCCTAACCTACCCTATCGTTGCGGGAGGGCATCGTTGTGGCAAACTCCATGTAATCATGGCCCTGAGGTGGATGGAACCTGCGGTGGAACCCAGGAATGCACCCCGTTTCTAAAAAATGACCGATGGGAGTGCAGGAGGGAGAAAAGATTCGGCGGCCCTTGTGAAGATGGCCCTGGGTCGGGTGGAGAATGCTCAATCCAAAGACCGCCATGTGCCCCTCGAAGTACCTTACGGATCATCCGTGGAAGATTAGTGCTGCTAGCAGTTAGTATTGTCTTGGCCTTGATAGGTACCTCGCTGGTGTTGGATCCTAAAGTTGGAGGTATGGTCAGTATTTCCGATGCTGGGCCCTTGTCCAAATCCCATGCCAAGTTTACTGAAAAGGAAGGTTGCGCCACCTGCCATATAGCTTATGGCCAGGGTCCTGTAGAATGGATAAAAGCAGTATTCAGCAATTCTGATCTTTCATCCCGGTGTGTGAATTGCCATAGTTTTGGTGGTCCGAGTTTTAAGGCACACAATGCCAATATGTCTCCAGATAGAAAGGTTGGTGATACGCAATGTGTCATGTGCCATCGCGAGCATAATGGACCAGGCATGAGTGTTAGAGCATTGTTTTCTGATCAGTGCAACTCCTGCCATAAAAATAAGTTTACGAGCTTAGAGCATGGGCATCCTGAATTTTCTAAAAAATACCCCTATTTCAACCGTAACTCGATCAAGTTTGACCATGGCTCTCACTTGAAAAAGCATTTTGAGAATCCCAAGGTTTCTGACAAAGCTCCAGGGTCATGTATAGGCTGCCACATGATAACGCTAGAGGACCGGGAGGTACGACCGAGTAGTTATGAGATAGTTTGTGCTGCTTGTCATGATTCGCAGATCAAGAAAAAAGAACTCATACTCCTTAGGCTTCCGGAGTTGGTGCAAAACCGGATTGACCGCGACTCTTTGGTGCAGGCATGCAACTTTCCAGAGGGTAATGTCAAAGAGGAGGAAGAATTTCTCAGTGTTTCTACCGAACAACCGGCTTTAGTGAGTGCTTTTCTTTTAAATATTCCTGAGGATGACCCAGAAATCTATGACCAGCCTATTCAGGATCTGGTTCTTGCCATGGCTGAAGAAAGTAGTGTTCCCTTTGCGGAGTTGATTGATAGTCAAACGGAAACCCCAATGTCTGAAAATCTGTTGATGGGTTTGAACCCTGAAGTGCTCAAACGTGCGGCTTGCTCTTGGGGGCTGAACCGGGAGTATGAGTCTCCCGCAGAGGTGAGGTTTGGAGGTTGGTATACGGACATGCTGGAAATCCGCTACAAACCCTCAGGGCATGCTGACCCCGTGGTTAAAAGCTGGTTAGAGTTTGCCCTGGCTGTGTCTTTAAATCAGAAGGAGGAAGACAAGGCCGCAAGAGCGATTGCTATGCGTGATCAGATTCTTTCTGCTAAAGATGGCGTGGGGGGATGCATCAAATGCCATGCGGTATCGGAGGTTAAAAACTCAAAGGTTGGTTCCCACTTAGCTGTGGCATGGAAATATGAAAGTAAAAGTGACAGCCCTTATGTGCTCTATAAGCATGAAAATCATATTGAAATATTAGGAACCAAAGGCGCATGCTCGAATTGTCATATCCTCAATAAGGAAGTGGACTATATGGCTTCTTTTAAGGAATACGACCCCGTTAATTGGGTGAGTAACTTTGAGTTCATCAGTAAGAAGACTTGTATGCAGTGTCATTCGGAGTCACAAATTGACCTTGAATGCCAGAAATGTCATTTGTATCATTTCAAACCAAGTTTTAAAAAAGATATGCTTGTCGTGAAGGCAGAGTCAGTTTCAACAACACCGTAGAGTATCAATGGCGGCATGCTTCATCTTTAAGGAGAGATTGTGCTAAATATAATATTCAGTTTTGTCGCGTTGATGTTTTTATTAGGGCTTGTAGCCTATGTGTTGGTGCTATTGGCAAACAACTCGCGCATTCTTGCGATTATCCAGAACAGTGCTGATTTGGAAGCAGAGCTGTTAAAGGCGAAGATCAAAAGCATAATGGATCGGCGCGAAATCGAAACAAAACAGATGAAACTGTCTTGGAGCGGTTTTAGAAAGTTTCAGGTGGTCTCTAAAGTCAAAGAAACGGACGATATTACTTCCTTTTATCTTGCTCCACATGATGGTAAGCAACTGCCGGGGTTTTTACCGGGACAGTTTCTGACTTTTCAGGTTCATTTGCCCAATCAGCCTCAGCCGGTTATTCGTTGCTATTCTCTGTCCGACAGTCCTTACCATCCGGATCGCTACCGGGTATCTATCAAAAGAGTTCTTGCTCCAAGAGACAACCTTACTGCTCCTCCTGGACTAATTTCCAACTATTTTCATGATTCCTTAAACGAAAATGATATTGTGGATGTTAAAGCTCCCAGCGGACATTTTTGTCTGAGTATGACGAAAAAAACTCCGGTAGTGTTTTTAGCGGGAGGGGTGGGAATCACCCCAATTCTCAGTATGCTCAATGCCATCACTGAAATAGGTTCCAAGAGAGAGGTCTGGTTTTTCTTGGGAGTGAGAAACAGGGAAGAGCATATTATGAAGGAGCATCTGGAAATGGTTGCTAGGGAGAATGAAAACGTTAGCTTGAATGTGTTTTATAGTTCGCCAGCAGAAACCGATATGTTGAACGAGGATTATCAAGTTCGAGGTCGGATTACTGTAGAAAATTTGAAGGTAATTCTTCCGTCCAATAACTTTGATTTTTATATTTGTGCTCCGCCTCCAATGGTCAAAGATTTGAGAAAAGATTTAGACGGTTGGGGAGTTCCCAAAAAAAATATTCATTTTGAGGCTTTTGGTCCAGCTACGGTTAAAGGTTGCAAGACCGATACTGGCAAGGAACGTATTGCTAAATTCAATATTCATTTTCAAAAGTCGGGCAAAACCCTTGAGTGGGATTCAAAAGCGGCATCTCTGTTGGAATTCGCAGAAGCGAATCAGATCCTCATTGATTCAGGATGCCGTGCAGGCAATTGTGGAACCTGTCTCACTGCGATTAAGAACGGTGCGGTGGAATTAGTGGGAGAACCGGGATCGGAGCCCGAAGCAGGTTCCTGTCTTGCGTGTATTAGCATCCCTAAAGATGACTTAACCTTGGATGCCTGATGTTGATTGGTCGGTAGCTGGTTTTTAAAACCGTTGTTATTGTGGTTGCCTGATTATTTCACAGCCCTTCTCCTGAATGACCCTTTTATCATGCGATAAGTTCTCCCTTCATGAGCCAGCCCTATCCGGTTGCCACAGTCTTTGCAAGTCAATGCCGGGAGATCTGATTTGCTGGAAACAGATTTTAACTGCGCAAGGGGGTTGGGTTCGATGACCCGGTCGAGGTAAAGCCGTATCAATTGCCCCGACCCTTTCTTCTGGTATCGAAGTATAAAAGCTCCGCACTGACTGCATAGAATATCGATGGTCTGACTTGCCATTCACTCGGTGTGAGGCCAATGAGCGATAGCTCCATCTGGCCGGTAAAAGGTTGTCTCGGCTGAAAAGGCCTTTAAATATATAGGCAATTAAAAATCAGCATACATGTGCAATATGTTAACGTCAATTTTGATGAAATACTTGTCTTTACCCCGATGTTGACAAATAAGAAGGCGCATTTTATTTTATAGTGGTTAATATTGAATGAGGGGTAACGCATCTTTTCTTTTTGAGTGTAGCTATGAAGGCGGTCTATGAGAAAGGCTTGGTGGAATACAAGAAAGCGGTGAAAAAAAATCCGCAGGACGCCAATGCCTATTTCAATATGAGCAAGGCTTTTGACGGTCTGAATGAAGGGCGCAAGGCGATTCTGGCGGCCCGCAAGGCGCAACAAATTTGGGAGCAGAAAAAGGATTCGGAAAACAGTGCCAAGGCCCGCAAGCGCTTGCGCGAACTTTATAAAAACTACAATTTGAATCCGCAGGAGTTGGGCTCCCCCAATAGCTGAAACGGCTGCCCCTTGCCAGCCAAATAAAGTATTGCTCTTTGCCCCCGGCGGCTCGCCGGCCTAGCAACAGGCGCCGTTATCGTTTGCGGAGATGCCTTCCTGAGCCTGAGGCGTGCTACAGTCAAAGGGGCCGTAGTGGGTTGAAAAATCTCCAAGCAGATTGAAATGCTCGTCGAACCTGGTTTCGCTCAACATTTTACTGGTATTGCCGCAAACGGGTACTGGAATTCCGGTCTGGAAATAATGATGATCGTCCAGGGTGAACCCGTGTGGGAATTCGGGAATGCTGCCCTTATAGTAGGCGACATGGCCAAAGTTTTCGCAAATGTCTTCGAACTCGCATTTGAAGCTGCGTACGGTCATGGAATAAAAATCAATCATGCCGGCCTTACGTTGGATGTCTTCATTATTGAGGGTGAGCGGGTTTTTGGAAACAACCCGGTAATCGAGAGCCCCTACGTTTCTCATTATACGTCTGAAGTCTTCGATATACAGGGCACCGCCAAGGCATTCGCCGAGTAGAATCGGGTCGGTAGTCAATGGCTCCGGTACCCGTCGTCCAGAAAATACGTCTGAGAGATATAACTCTCCACCCGGTTTGAGAACTCGAAAAATCTCACGAAACACACTTTCCTTGTCGGGAGACAGGTTGATCACGCAGTTGGAGATAATCACATCTACAGAATTATCTTCCAGGTTTGCCGAAGTGAGGTCTTCTATCCAGCCTTTGCGAAAGTCAACGTTAGGTTTTTCCAGGTTGAAATTTTTCGTATGAAAATCAATATGTTTTCTCGCAACGGCCAATTGTTCATCAGTCATGTCAATGCCGATGACCATGCCATCAGGGCCTACCACCTGAGCCAGCAGGTAACAATCGCGCCCGGAGCCGCAACCAAGGTCTACCACGGTTTTTCCATAAAGGCTTGTGGGGAAAGTGGAAGCGCAACCATAAAATCTTGATTGGACTTCCTCATGTATATTTTTTAAATAAGGGCGTAGATACGCAGGCATGGTATCTGCTGCGCAACAAGCACTGGTCTGAAGGTCATTTTTCGTTTTAAGTATTTTTCCGTAATAGTTCTGAACGTCCTGAAGAATTTTGGAACGGGTATTCACTATCGATCTCCTGAAAATTACGCAGTCCTTGCCAGGGCTTTGGTGGCCCTGCAATTTTGAATCTATCTTTTTTGAATCAATCCTTGTCGAATCATTCTATATAAAATCTTTTATATATTGAAACTTTTGTCGGTATTCATAAAAAACCCTTACAGATGAATTGATTTTTATGAAAAGGAGGGGGTTGGGTAATGTATTGATATAAGAGGTTTTACTCGGCAGCTTGTGTTGAGTGTTCGTTGCATCGGGTTTTTTTTAATGGAAGTGGGGTTTCTGAAAATTGTCGAAGCTGATCGGGTCTTATATTTTTCCGGAGTCGGACATCAAAAATTTTGTATTAGCACGACAAGATGAAAGGTTTCGTCCTTGATTTTAAACGGAACGTGGAATTTAGGAACCCCATTGAGTTTGATATCCAGAGAATGGTCTTCGCCCATCCTGGATTCTGGCAGACCCAGACCCCACATCAGGTCGATTTTCTCGGGTAAGTCTTTTTCGTCTAGGACTAGCTGCGCGACTTCCCTGGAAAAGGGTGCAATTTTTGGTTTGACGATTCCGCCAATAATGTTCGCTAACTCTTGAACCACACCACTGACCTGTTCTATATCGACTTCCCCGAATATCCCTTCATAAATGTCACAAGCGGCTTTTTTAGGGAAATTGATAATCAAAGTTGTCTGGATCCGATGTTCAGAACTCAGAAGATCGACCCAGGCACTAAAATATCCTTTTAACTCAACAGGATCTTTTGAATCACTTGGGGTCACGTCAGCCATATATTGTTCCATGGCTTCAATCGTGCTTTCCGTAAATGCTTCAATAATCGTTGCAGGAACTTCCACGGGAGACTCTTCCCATGAGGAGCCCTCAGTTGAGGTTGGCTCTGGAGGCTCTGTGTCCGCAGGTTGCGGCTGATCGGTGCAGTTTAAGATACTAAAAACTGTTTGGTCAAACTGGTTCTGATTGAAGGGTTTTCTTAAATAATCAGTGGCATGGTACTTGCGCAGTTTTTCCAGATAGGTTTCCTGATTTTCGGCACTGATAACCAAAAAAGGGGTTTCCTTTTGAGTCCCATTGTTTTCTTTACGGATTTCTGTGAGCAGGTCAATTCCTGTGGAGTCTTTTAAGTGTATTCCTGAGGTGATCAGGTCAAACTCCTCCAAGCCGAACATCATCATGGCCTGATTCCTGTCATGGGCAATGAAAATATTTCCCTCATTAAAACCAGTTTTGGTCAGGAAATTTTTGATGATCTTGGTAATAACTGACGAGTTATCAACGACCAAGGCCTTTTTGCTCTGAAGAGATGAATTCATGCTTATAATTGTAGCCGAATATTAATTAAAGGTCATCCATTATTTACACTCCAACTGTTACAACTATGTCAATGTTCATGGTAGGCGGAAAATAAAAGGTATTGAGTCTTTTGTGCCGTCCACAATCAGATTTTAAAGCACCTGAATAAACCTCAAACAGACCTTTTGAGCTTCTGGTACTAAGTCTCATTGAAGCCGGAATGGGGAGGGCTTGAACAGGCCCCGCAAAAGGTCACTCAACTTCATCTTCTTCGAGAAGGTCTTCGGCGATTCCGCGTTCTATGATTTCATCGGCAATATCCCCATATCCTCCAGGGTTGTAGTCATCTACATTTTGTTCGTCCAAATCATCAAAATAGACAGCATGATCGCCTTCGCACCATTCCCGTGTGGAATGGCTGAATCGTAACACTTTTTGCACAGCTTCGAGTTTTTCCATGAGTGTATGTTAGCTATAGATTAGTTGGCATGCAAAAGAGCACAACTTCAGTTTAAGGCCAGTAGGATTCTTTCGTAATTTGATAATTTTTGTATCTGGTAAGGCTGGGTTCTGGAGGTTTCCATTCCGTCTCTTAGCCGGAGTACCTCTTCAAGAGTGAGGGGTCTGGTTCTGATTCTGGAATAACCATTATTGTGAAAAGAGCTGAGTTTCATTGGTTTTTGCGACCCTTATTTATAGATACCTTTTTAGATGCAACATATGGCAGGAAGTCTTAAAAAAAACAGGGGAAAATAATAAAATTAGTAGAAAAAATTAAGGTGTCAACCGGGAGGGAGGGTGATTATCTCACCTAGGAGCAGGTATCGGATTGCACACGCCCATTTCTTGCTAAAACAGAGCAGATAGATGATATTCCGCTGCCTACAGACCATTTTCTCTGATTATGTCGGACGGCCCATACATGGATTTCTTTTCCAGTCGCTATGGTCGCTCGTCTCGCGGCTTTCCGGTTTGTGTGGGGGAAAACCCGGGGGATGCCCTTCCACCCTATGATCAGCGTCCTTCCATCCACCCGATACCATTCTACTCCGGGGACATCATCGAGAAACTTCACTCCCTCAATGAGTGCATTTTCCAAAGTATTGGCGTGAGCAAAATTGAGACACAGAGAGAGAAATAAACTGACCAACAGAGTGGATTTGAGCATGGTTTGTCCTGATTGAAATCACATGAAAATGACTGATGGATCTTATGGTCTAGGAATATACGATTTGTGGTCTGGAGTCAAAGCCAATTGTGCCAATAACTGATAAAAGTTTTCGTAAAACCGCAGAGATACTTATAGATGAGATATGGCAGTTCAGGATGAGCTATTCAGGCATAACAGGGGGCAAGTGTTTTTGGGCTAGGCTTTAAACCCTATCGCCCCCTGAAATTGGGTGTCTGTGGTGTCGGCAGAATCCATTTTGGTTCCCGTTAGATCAGCACCTATGAACAGGCCTTCACTCATCTTGGCACCGGTGAAATTTGCAGAGTTCAGCTTTGCGTTGGAGAAGTCAGCATGCTCTAAATCAGCCCGCCGTAAATCTACCTGCTTCAAGTTGGCGTTTTGTAAATTGGCGTTTCTAAGTTTTGCTCCTGCCATGTCTGCACCCTCCAGATTGGCCTTTTCAAGATTTGCTTTTTGCAGATTGGCTCCAATCAGGAAAGTGTTTTTCAAGTTGGCGTCTGTCAGGATGGCTTCCGTCAGATTGGCCCGGCTCAGGTCAGCCCCTTCCAGAGTAGCCTCGTTTAATTCTGCCCCGGTCAGGTTGGCCCCACTCAAATCTGCTCCGGTCAAATCAACTTGGGTTAATTTGGCCTTGGTCATCCGTGCGCCACTCAATTGTGCGTCATTTAGTTTGGCCTGATTGAGTTTGATGCGGTCTAAATTAGCACCGGACAATTTAGCCCCAACCAGATTAGCACCGGTCAAGTCCGCGAGATTTAAATCCGCTTCGGATAAATCGCAATCTTTAAGTTCTGTTCTTCTCAGTATGGCACCGTTTAACTTGGCTCGGCTCAAATCTGCATTATGAAGGATGGTGTCAGTGAGGTCTGCTCCGGTGATATCGGCGCGGACGAGATGCGCTTGGGTGAAGTTTCCTCCTGCGAGTTTTGCTCCTTTTATCAAGGCGCGGTTGAGGTTTGCGGATTTAAAGTTGGCCTCAAAAAAAACTCCCATGCTCAACCGGGAATCGGTGAAATCGGCTCCCTCAAGAATGGTATTATTAAACCGAGCCCGGCTCAGGTCGCTCTCGGTAATTTTGGCGTCCTTCAGGTTTGCCCGTGAGAAATCAGAACTGCTGAAATCGGTATTGTTAAGATTGCATTTGACCAGTTTGGTTTCCATGGCCTTGGCCCTTCTGAAGTTGGCCTTTTCCATATTGGATTCGCTGAAATCGGTTCCTAGAAGTTTGGCACCTTGAAAGTTTGCGGCTTCCATTTTGGCACGGGTCATCACCCCTTCCAGACAACTTATATTTTCCATGTTCGCGTCACTGAGGTCAGCCTGATCCAGATTGGCCTGATCCATATTCGATTCGGCTAGAGTGGAGTTAGACAGATTGGTGCTTTGTAAATTGACTTTTTTCAGGCTGATACCGAGGAAATCAAGTCCCGACAGATCCAGTCCGGATAGGTCTTTCCCTTCAAAAATATTCTCCAGGCTGGGTTCTTCGTCTTCAACGGCTTCTTCTATGGTTTCTTCAGCAACTTCTTCAATCGCTTCATCGTTGTCTTGAGGGTTTTCCTCACCGACAGCTTCTTCAATGTCCTCATCGGGTTCATCTACGAACTCATCTTCCTCTTCACGGGATGCAAGCAGTTCGGCGTATTCTTCTAACTTTTCTTCAATTTCTTCACGTGTGAAATCAGCCATTGAATCCTTCCTAAACGATCAAGGATGCTTTTAAAGGCATCTCTAATAAGTCGATACTCTATCTTTTGCTAAAGGGTAAAGTAGAGAAACTATATCAGCTTGGCCCGGAACGCAAGCCAGAACCGCCTATTTACGAAAATTCTTTACAGAAAAATAAGGAGATGCTGGGTTCATAGGCTGTTTTTGCGAAAAAAAGTGACTTGCCATATAGGGTTATAATGATTGAAGTGTTAAAAACGAGAAAACTTAATAGATTATATAAAATATCCTATGGGAAACATGCCCACAAAAAACGATAAACCAGTTTTGATCTATGATGATGATTGCGGATTTTGCCGTTTATGGATATCGCGATGGAGCCCATTTACACAAGATGCTGTGATTTATCACCCCTCTCAGGACGTAGCCGAAAATTATCCACAGATTTCTCCAGAACAGTTCGAATCCTCGGTTTATTTCGTTGCCTCGGATGGAAGTTTTTGTTCAGGGGCTCAAGCCGTTTTCAAGACCCTGGCGTTTGCTCCTAATGGTAAATGGTTTCTCAGAGCTTATGAGAAGGTGCCGGGGTTTGCCCCAGTTTCGGAATGGGGTTACAGGCAAGTTGCGGAAAACCGAAAAATTTTCAGTGCGGTCACCCGCTGGGTTTGGGGAGGTCCCACACAAATTCCCACTTGGTTTCTGACCCGACGAGTGTTTCTTTTTCTCCTGGGGTTGGTTTATCTGCTGGCCTTTGGTTCTCTGTGGAATCAAATCGAAGGACTGATTGGGCAAGCCGGTATTCTCCCGGTCGAGCTTTATTTAAAAGATGCTGAAACGTATTGGGGCTCCGAACGCTTCTGGCAAGTGCCCACTCTGTTCTGGTTTAACACCGGGGATGACTTTTTACAGGTGATTTGTCTGCTTGGTGCGGGGGCTTCTTTAATGGTCATGTCCAACTTTTTTGCGGGCTGGGCACTATTGCTGACGTGGGGTTGTTATCTCTCCATTTTCCATGTGGCCCAACCGTTTTTAGGTTTTCAGTGGGATACTCTTCTTCTTGAAACGGGATTTCTGTCTCTTTTTCTGGTCTCTTGGCGGGGACATATGCATGAGACTGAGAGTCCGCCGTCATGGTTTATTCTTTTTTTGTTTCGGTTTCTGTTGTTTCGTGTGGTTTTTTCTTCCGGATTGGTCAAGCTTCTCAGTCAGGATCCCACTTGGAGTGATTTGACAGCACTCTATTACCATTATGAAACCCAACCTCTTCCGACCTGGATCGGTTGGTATGCGCACCAATTGCCTCACGGATTCCAGGAGTTTTCAGTAGCTAGTGTTTTTATCATTCAACTCGGGGCCGTGTTTCTGATTTTTGGTCCCCGACGCATTCGTTATATGGGTTGTTCTGCGCTGGTTTTTCTTGATGTATTGATTATCCTGACGGGCAATTATGGTTTCTTTAACTTGTTGACCATTGCCCTGTGCCTGCTTTTGCTGGATGACTCAGTGTTTTCAAGATGGCTGCCGACTAAAGGGAAAAAAATTAAAACCTTGGTTTTTGTTCTAAAGAAAAGGTCTTTATTAAAAGTCGGAGTATTGGGGGTTTGCACCATGCTTTATGCAGTTCCCCTTCTCACAACCAACTACCCCTCAATTTATGTTTCCATTGCTAAAACCATACATCCCTTTCACATCTTTAATTCTTACGGTTTGTTCGCGGTGATGACCACATCAAGACCAGAAATCATTATTCAGGGAAGTGACGATCGAGAAAATTGGCTTCCGTATGAGTTCAAATGGAAACCGGGTGATGTGACAAAAAAACCGAAATATATCGCTCCATATCAACCCCGGCTGGACTGGCAAATGTGGTTCGCCGCTCTCAGCAATTATGAAAGGAATCCTTGGCTGATCCAGTTCATGAACCGTCTTTTACAAGGTTCCCCTAAAGTGATTGCGTTGCTTGAAAAAAATCCCTTCCCCAATAGCCCTCCAAAATACTTGCAGGCGGTGGTTTATGACTACCGGTTTACAGACTCTGAAAGCCGCAACCGAGGCAACTCCTGGTGGATTAGAAAACCTCTGCATCCCTACACCCCAATTATGCAATTGCCGGAATAAACAGCATTCCAGTCATTTTAAAATGATTATTTATCAGGCAAAAGAAATCGGCTTTGATTAATTTTGGGGCAAACTTCCTCGCGCAAGTTAATTTCCTGATTAACCTAACCTCATATCAATAAAAGCTAAAACCTCTCTTCCCGTTGAATGGCACGTTACTTGTAGTTCTTATTCCTTTATTTCGATGAGAAAACTCTAGTGCCGGGGAACCATGAATAAAATAGAACTGCTAAAAGCTGAAAGAGATGGTTTAAAAATCAAAGACGATATTCATCGTTTTGCGAAAGAGGGTTGGGAGTCTATCAGCGAAGAAGACATCCATCGTCTCAAATGGTATGGGCTGTTTCTGCGTAATCCCACTCCAGGATTTTTTATGTTGCGAGTGAGAATTCCTAATGGGTTTTCTTCTTCTCACCAGGTCCGGGTTCTTGCGTGCATTGCAGAAATCTATGGTAATGGCGTAATCGACATCACCACTCGCCAGCAGGTGCAATTGCGGCATTTGAAAATTGAAAATATTCCGCAGGTTTTTGATCTGCTAGACGAGGTGGGGCTGACAACTTCTCAAACCGGGATGGACAATGTCCGTAACATTATGGGGTGTCCGGTGGCCGGGTTGAACCCGAAGGAAAGGGTGGATGCCTATTCGCTGGTCAAGGATTTGAATGAACATATCCTCGACAACCCGGAATTTTCCAATTTACCAAGAAAGTTCAACATAACATTGAGTGGTTGCCCGGATGACTGTGTTCATGCGGAAACTCAGGACTTGGCATTGGTGCCAGCCATCGAGGAAAAAAACGGTAACACGGTTTATGGTTTCAATGTTCTGGTGGGGGGGAAGTTGGGGTCCGGAGGCTACCGCATTGCCACCCCTTTGGATATTTTCCTCTGCCCGGAAGAAGTGGTCGAAGTGTGTTCGGCATTGATCCTTTTGTACCGCGACCATGGCAGTCGGGATGTGAGAAGTAAAAACCGGCTGGCCTTCCTGATAGAAGATTGGGGGGAAGAAAAATTCCGTTCTGCTTTGGAAGAGAGAGTGGGAAGGTCGCTGACACCCGCTGGCGTGGATTTGCGAGGAAATGAAAAATCGGAGCACATTGGAGCCTATCGTCAGAAGCAGGCCTTGATGAACTATGTGGGATTAAAAATTCCTGTTGGGCGTATACAGGCCGACAAATTGAAGGGGCTGGCCCGGCTTTCGGAAAAATATGGAAATGAAGAAATACGATTTTCCCATTCCAACTCTCTGGTTATTCCGAATGTTCCAGATAAGAAACTGGGCGATATGCTCGAAGAGGCGTTGGTCAAAGAGTTCAGCTATCACCCCTCCAGTGTTCTGCGTGGGTTGGTCAGTTGTGTGGGAAGCGATTATTGCAATCTGGCGGCGATTGAAACAAAGTCAATGGCTTTAAAGGTTGCCGCGCAATTAGAAGGCAAGCTCCCTGATACAGCACCGATAAATATGCATTGGTCAGGGTGTCCGGCGGGTTGCGGCAACCATCTGGTGGCTGATATTGGACTGCTCGGAAAAAAAATGCGTCGCGGCAATGAAGTGATTGAAGCGGTGGATATTTATATGGGCGGCCGAACGGGAATTGACCCCAAGTTATCTGTGAAGGTCATGGAAGATGTGCCTTGTGACCAGTTGGCAGAGGTTCTGGAGTTTGTGGTTCCTTATCACACTCGTGAAAAAATGCACCCCATCAAGGGAAAAAAATATTCAAGAAGGCGTGAATCGCCTTTGCCAGTGCAACCAAAAAAGCAAACAGAAAATAATGCGCTGGAAGAAATAAAAATCTCACATTAGGAATCGGCTGATAGAAAGGAGGCTCAGAATGTTTAACAATGATCTTGAAAAACTGGCCTGCGCGGCAGAAAAGAAAATTAAGAGCATGAACCGTTTTTCTCCGGGGTATCTGGCTATGTCTGCTTTGGCTGGGGCTTACCTGGGTTTCGGAATTGTTTTAATTTTTTCAGTGGGTGCTCCCCTCGCAGGAACGCAGTTTGCACCTTTTATGAAGCTGATTATGGGGGCCAGCTTTGGTGTGGCCTTGAGCCTGGTTGTCTTTTCAGGATCGGAACTGTTCACCGGCAATAATATGATTTTTGCCGTTGGCAAACTGAAAAACCGGGTAGGTTTCAGCGCTATACTCAAATTGTTCGCGTTGTGCTTTATTGGTAACCTTCTGGGCTCTGTGTTTTTTGCCTGGTTGGTGGTGCAGGGGGGAAGCCTGTCTGCGGAAGCTCAAGCCTTGATTGTCAAAGTAGCAGGAGCGAAAATGGCTCTCGGTGCGAAGGAAGCTTTTTTCAGAGGAATTTTGTGCAACTGGCTGGTATGTTTGGCGGTGTGGATTGCAAACCGAAACGGGGATGAAACGGCCAAACTGATAATGATATTCTGGTGTTTATTTGCTTTTATTGGAAGCGGGTACGAGCACAGTATTGCTAATCAGTCTTTGATGAGTTTGGCGTTATTGGTTCCGCATGGGCCGGAAGTATCGCTGGCAGGTTTCTTCCACAATCAGGTTTTTGTGACTCTTGGGAACATGGTGGGTGGCGGAGTGATGGTGGGAATGGTTTATGTGTTTGCTTCTACAGGGCCGCTTTCCCCAAGTGAAGACGTTCAATGGCAGAAGTTGGAGCCGGTTGAACATAAAGACGGTTGATAGAAGCTTGTTCGGTCCGGGGAAATTTCCAGTATAATGCCCCTGAAAAAAGGAGCGGTATGTCAGGAACCCTGGAAGATGAATTAGGCGATGTGCTGGAAAAGGCCAGAGACGGCAAAAGCTGGTCTCAGTCTGACCTGGCTCGTGTCTCCGGGGTTGGTGTGGGTGACATTTCCCGTATAGAGCGCTATGAGTTTGTTCCTGATGAGAGTGTTTTAAAAAACCTTGCCGAAGTTTTGGACTTGCACGCGCCATCGTTGATCGCAGTCGCGAAAGGAACCTGGGCTCCAAAACCGATAGAACCAGACCCCGCGCCTTTTGACACAGTTTGTCTGGATGTGTTTGTCGGAACCTATCCTGTCAAATGTTATCTGGTAATTTGCCGGGCGACCCAAACCTCTGCGGTGATTGATACGGGAGGAAATCCAGAGGCGATCATTAAGAAAGCCAAAGAGCTGAATATTCAACCGGAAAAAATCCTTTTAACCCACGCGCACTTTGATCACGCCGGGGGACTGGAACTTCTTGATAAAACCTATAGCTGCCCCGCCTGGATTGACGAAAAAGAACCCCGCCCCTCTGGTAGCCATGACTTTAAATTTTTGCAGGATGGGGAATCCATAAAGCTGGGGAATTTAAATATAGAAATTCTTTTCACACCGGGTCACACAGCTGGCGGAGTTTCTTATAAAATCCACGACTCAGTTTTTTCCGGTGATTGCATATTTGCCGGTTCCATGGGGCGCGCCAATTCTTCATGGTCGAGCTTGTATAATTCTATCACGCAAAAACTTTTAACCCTGCCAGACCACACACGCCTTTTCCCCGGTCACGGCCCTGCCACCACCGTTGGCGAAGAAAAATTCAACAACCCCTTTTTCTCCCACCGCTAGCCCACTCGGCGTACCCCTTCGGGGCATGAAACAAGCGAAAGGGATATCACATGCTGCCGACTGCAATGGCTTTATTCAGCTAACAAAAAATTATCTCGGTTGAATAAAACATCAAAACAAACGAACGTCATCGCGAGCCGTTGAAAACGGCGTGGCGATCCAGGTGTTTGCATTTTGAGGCTCAGAACCTGGATTGCTTCACTACGTTCGCAATGACGGGCATAGGATGGTCTGCTCGTGACTCAGCGATTAGCGACTCATTAAGCCGAGCTAACCGACTGGATGCAATTTAAATACATTGCCGTCTACCAGCGGATGTACTCCGCAGTTGCGTTCCGGCCAGTTGGGGGTATATTTCAGGTATGGACCCTGAAAAAGTCAACTATCACTATTGTGACGATCTTTCCACCAATCCCTGGCCTGAGGGAACACGGGTTCTTGTGACCGGGGCCGCCGGATATGTGGCACGCAGATTGATTCCTGAACTGGTATCAAGAGGTTATATCGTCCGGTGCATGTACAGGAATAACAGTTGTCCGCCACTTTTGACGCATCCTCGCGTCGAGCATGTCTATGCAGATTGTCTGAGCATGGAAGAACTGCTGCCCGCCTTGCAGGATGTTGATTATGCCTATTACCTGATTCACAGCATGAGGTTGAAGAAAGAAGAGTTTCTGGTTAATGACCAGAAGGCCGCGAAAAATTTTCGCGAATCGGCTGAGCATCATGGCGTGAAGCGGATCATTTATCTGGGTGGACTGGGAGAAAAAAATGACCGCATGTCCCCGCACCTGAGAAGTAGAAGAGAGGTTGGAAATATATTGTCACAAGGTCCTATCCCGGTTATTCGGGTTCGGGCGGCTATCATCCTTGGTACCGGAAGCGCATCCTATGAATTGATGAAGTCGCTGACCTTGAATAACCGTTTCATTCCATTCTTGCCGGAATTCAATTCTGCGTGTCAGCCGGTCGCGATTCGGGATGTCATCAAGTACCTGGTAGGTGTTATGGAAACTCCGGGTTTGGGGACACGTGTTTTCCCGATCGGTGGTAAGGATGTTCTGACTTATAAGGAAATGATTTTACGTTTTGCCAAAATAATTAAGCGTCGTGTACATTTTATTGATGTTTCGTGGATGCCCCTCCCTGTTGACGGAATGTGCCGACTTTATGCTTACTGGCTTCATTGTTTTATTTCCATACCCGTAAACATCACGCACCTTTTATTGAACAGCCTTAAAACCGATGTGGTGTGCGGAGATAGTGACATTTCTGCAATCCTTCCCTTTGAACCGTTGGACTTTGTGACCGCTGTAAAATGGGCTCAGGAAAAAGAAAAACGTTCGATGGTATTTTCGCATTGGAGTGATGTTCCTCCTGAAAACATGAGTGATCTTTTGCCCTTATGCGAGTTTGAGTCTTCCGAGTTTATCATTGAAGAACATGGCATAGATATTCCTGCGACTCCAGAGCAGGTGTTCCCGGTGATCTGCCAGATCGGCGGCAAGCATGGCTGGAACCATGCCAACATCCTCTGGGAAATTCGCGGCCTGATTGACCGGTTTCTCGGTGGAGTGGGGTTGCACAGGGGAAGGAGAGACCCCGCCCACCTCCGCGTTGGGGACTCGGTGGATTTCTGGCGAGTGGAAAAGCTGGAAGCCAATCGCGAACTACTATTGAGAGCAGAAATGATCACCCCTGGCCTGTCCTGGCTCCAGTTCCAACTCGATCAGGATCAGAATGGGGGAACCCACTTGACGTTGCGGGCACATTTTATTCCCAAACCTTTTTGGGGAAAACTTTATTGGTTGGTTTTATCAAACTTTCACTCTTATATATTCAAAGGCATGCTGGAATTTTTTAGAGAAAAGAGTTTGCAAATATCCTAGAGAGGGGCCTTATGTTTATTAATGATGGCGATACGGTTTGTGTTGTTGGCGGAGGCCCCGGTGGCTCGGCCTGCGCCATGACTCTCTTAAGGGAAGCCAGACGGCTGGGCAGGAAGATAAATGTAGTGTTGCTCGAGCATAAACATTTTGTTGAGCACCGCCACTACAACCAGTGCATTGGTGTGCTCTCTCCCCCTTTCGAGAGTGTTCTTAAGAATGAACTGGATCTGACTTTACCTGAAAACCTGGTGCTCAATGAAATTGAAGGTTATCGCCTGCATTCTGATTTGTTGAGCCTGGACTTGATCGGGGAAGAGTCGGGGCGGTCGGTTTCTGTGGCGCGTTCCAAATTTGATGCCTTCATGCTGGAGGAGGCCCAAAAGGCGGGCGCTCAAGTGGTTCACAACCGTATGACATCGATTGAAGTCAACCCTGACGGAGTGCTTGTTTATAGTGAGGGAGAAAATATCAAGAGTGCGGTCGTGGTGGGGGCTTTTGGACTCGATGATGGAACATGCAGAATCTTTGAACAGGGCACCCCATACCGGCAACCGGATTTTCTGAATACGGTGATTGCGCGTCTCTACCCAGGAAAAGAATTCATGCAAAGCATGGGTTTCATTGTCCACGCTTTTCTGCTTTCCCACCCCGGTCTGGAGTTTGGAGCCATCACCCCCAAGGGAGACCATATTTCCATCAATATTGCGGGCCGCAGGGTTTCATCAAGTGTCATGATGGAGTTTCTGCGTTCGGTTCCGGTGCAACGCTTTCTTCCCCCTCACCAAAGGCGCGAAAAACCGCTCAACTATTTTAAAGGCAGGTTTCCCATTGCCCCGGCCAGCAATTTATTTGGCGACCGTTATGTAATGATTGGTGACTCAGCGGGACTCATGCGGCCTTTCAAGGGCAAGGGCATTAACACAGCCATCAATACCGGCATTTATTCAGCCCGTTCCATCATGCGGTATGGAGTTTCTAAAAAAGCGTTTGCTGAAAACTTTTATCAGGACTGCCGCGAACTGACCGAAGATCTCCCTTATGGACGCGTCGTACGGGTCTTGACCAACATGGCAACAAGGTTCAAGTTCATGGATCATATGATTGCGGTGGCGGCAGAAAGGCCCGACTTTATGAAGGCCATGTTCAGCAGTGTTTCCGGGCACGATCCCTATAAAAAGATCATAATGGAGTCTGCGAGTCTGCCTCTGGCTTTCACGTTTGCGCAAAAGATTCTTGGACATTTTTTGTTACGCCAAGAGGCACATCTCCCCGTAAAAAGCACCAGTCCGGCTATGTGATATTGTGTCCCCAAGGTTCCTGTGATAGGCTTCTTTTTTTCCAATGGAGTTCCATGAAAAGACATTATTCAATAATTGCGTTCCTGATGGTTTTTGTCCTGCTGGGTTGTCCTCCGTCGCAGAAAGCCCGGAAAAAAATGCCACACATTTTTGCTCTGAGCTATTCCATGGATACGGGAAAAGAACCTTCTTTTCTCATTACCGACGATTTTAACCGCGACAAAATTCCGGATCTGGTCGTGGTCAATAGCGGAAGTCATTCCTTTTCGTTTTTTAAGGGACTCGGCGATGGAACTTTCCGAGATCAGCTTGTTTATCAGACGGGCAGAGACCCCATTTGTCTGGTTTCGGGAGATTTTAATGATGACGGTTACACGGACATTGCTGAACTCAACTATGCCGACCAGTCCATCCAGGTATTTTTGAATACCCGACTGGGCAGTTTTCAGAGAACAGCCCAGCTTCTTAAGCCCGGTAAAATCCCCATCAACATGGCATCCGGAGATTTTAATGCTGACGGGAAACTTGATCTGGTTGTCACCCTGCGTTTTTCAAATGTGGCTGTGATACTGGGTAAAGGCAATGGATTTTTTTTAGAACCTTATATCATGGATGTTAAGGGCCAGCCCACTGCGGTTGTGGTCGGCGATTACGATCAGGATGGCAAAACCGATGTTGCAGTGGCCCTGGCGGGCAATGGCAATAAGGGTGTTCAGGTTCTATGGGGCAAGGGCGATGGTAAATTTGAAGGTTCAAAAGCCTTTAAAGGTGGCAAACAGCCTCTCTCTCTTGTCAGCCTGGATGTGAACAATGATGGATTGATGGAGTTTGTGACTTCCAGCAACTCTTTGCATGCTCTGACCACGCTCATAAACAACGGCGACAAAACCTTTAACTCCTTGCCAGATTTTGCCTCGGGAAACTTCCCAAAGTTTGTTGTGGCGGCCGATTTTACCGGCGATGGTTTTCAGGATATTGCGGTCTCCAATTCCACCGATGACCAGATCAGCGTTTCACTAGGTAGAGGCGACGGAACCTTCACCTACCCGCCTATTTATCACCGTGTCAACGAACATCCCCAAGGCATGGCGGTGGCAGATTTTAATGGCGATGGTTTGCTCGATATTGCTGTTTCCAGCCGGGATAAAAACCTCATCGACATCCTCAGCAAGAAAAACATGATCAATCCCAAACCCGACCTTCCAAAACCCAAATTGCCTTAACCTGAAATATTGTGTCTGCTAACCGCAAGGGTAAAGCGATTGCAGTCAAGTAGCGACTTCGTGATATCCCCAACATTAGCTTCAGGCCCCGAAAGGGTAGAAGGGGTAGACCCCTTTACTTTCATGGTAAGACTGACGAGGAACAACGCCGTCAGTATGAAATATAATCACCCTGCCAAGTAGGACAACAGATCTGTCTGATGAGCGACTACCTTCCAAGCAGCACCCTCTTTGCGAAAGACCGTCGATGAACGAATGTCAACTTTTTCAGCCTGACCCGCCACTTCATTTCCACCACTCTCCACGCAAGTGATCAGCGCCATGTCTGTTCCGACAACTGTATTCAACTGTTTCGGATTTACACAACCACCAAGCTTCAGCGCACCGACATTCTCCCACATCGCTTCGATCTTCTCCCAGCCGAGCAGATAGAGTCCATCGGGTCCCATATAACTGCTATCATCCGTATGCGACCACGCATCTTTCATTGGCTCAGCATCGCCGGTAAACAGTAAATTTAACGCTTCATAAAAACCTGAAACTGCTGCTTCAACATCTGCTTCTTTTGTCATAATAACCCTCCTTGTGATTTGCGGACTTTCAATAGCTTCGAATGCTCACACTCTAACACAAGGTTTGCCCCCCCCCAAAGGGGTCTACCTCTTCTGGATTTAGCCCTTCGGGGCACGAATGCTGATGAAGAGGGTATCGCGGCTTCGTCGCTGTCTTTCCTCTGTGGTTCAAAAGATTATCGGGGTTACTTCGAGTCCAGCGTCACGCTGGCACCGAGTGGGGGTTATATAGCTACGGGGGAGACAGGTTGCAGGTGGCCTTCGGGGTAGACGTATAAAATTTCTTCGGGTGCGATCAATTGCGCGACTTGCAAAACATTTTGATAGCCTTGCAGGTGGTTGTTGGCAACCGGAACTAAAATGAAGTCGTAGTGTTCGTATCGGAGTTTTTCTATCAAGTCGGCGGAAATTGATTCGGCTGAAAAGAAGCCTGAGCCGTAGGAATAGATTTGATTCAACCCATCCATGTCTTCCATATCTTTGGCGGAAACATCTTGTCCCAACAGATCGACCTGAGCCTTGCTGTCTAAATTCTCAAGGATCAGACGGATCATCCAGTTCCTGACATTTCTGAGCACAAGAATTTTGGACCCATCAGGAATTGTTTTGAAAGAAGAGTTGGCGTTGTTTGAAAAAGTTTTCGATTGCACATGCTCTTTTCCCATATCAAAAGCCGATAGAGCCTTGTTAAAGTTTGTCTGGATTTCCTCAGCAGGATAATGCGGGTATTGGACCACAACCTGGCCGTTGCCATCGAACCCTTCCCAGTCTGTCGAGGAGGACAGGAGAGATTCCTCTACGCAGGAGTTATAAAAATCGGTTCCCGGCTGAGGAGTATTGATAGAAACCTGAATTTCATCGAGCCATCCTTTAGAAGCCATTTCATAAACCAGATCGACTGTTTTCTGGTCTTCTTCCCGACTGGAGCCAAGCCCGCCGATACTGATGGTTCCATAAAACAACATGCCCAGGCTTTTACCAAACTTAACCATGGAACGAAGCTTGTTCAGGTCGTGTTTTTTACCCAGGGTCATTTTTTCTGCGACTTGGTCACTGCCGGTCTCAATCCCGAAACGGATTTTGTAATATCCTGCGGCGCGCATTTCTTCCAGAGCTTCTTCATCCAGAGATGCGTATTCGCACATGGCTTCGTATTTGAGGTGGTCCAGCCCGGCAGAGCGAATGGTTTTGGCAAGGGAGATATTGAAACTTCTTTTGATATTGTGGACTTCTTCATCGAAGAACACGCCTTCCATTTCCGGATATTTCTCGTGCAGGGTGCGGATTTCTTCAACAACGTTGTCAACGTTTCTCGGCCGCCAGTTCAGCTCATCATAGTAGAGAGTGGCCGCAGCACAGAAATTACAACGGCGTGGGCAACCTCTTGATCCGTACATTTGAATTTGTTTGTAGCGGCAGTTGGGCTCATGGTAATCGATGCGACTGACATCATCATCTTCAGGAAAAGGCAGAGCGTTGATGTCGATCAGTTCGCCTCTGGCATTCGGGTGAACGCCGGCAAGTTTTCGGGAGTCTTTCCCTGCGATCAGATCAAGAACTGTAAATTCATATTCACCGATGCAAACGTGGTCTGCGACTTTCTGGATATCTTCCGGGTGAGCCATAGGGTGTTGCCCGGTGAATATCAGTTTCGTCCCAAAAGTTTCCTTGAGCGCGGAGGCCAGACGAAGGTCTTCACGGATTGTGCGTGTTGAGCTTTCCATGATGAGCCAGTCGGGTTTTTCTGCACTGGCATGTTTGAAATAAGTTTCAAAATCCCAGCCATTGAGCACACCATCCATGAATTTTACGTGATGGTTGGTTTCCCGTTTTAAAAGGGAAGAGGTGTAGGCCAGTTCCCAGGGGTAATACCCGCAGTTGGTGAAGTTCTTCACACCCAGAGACCAGCGCGAAGGCACATGGACCATGTGATACCCATCCCGGTCGACCCCTACAGAATTGGCGACAATGATGTTCATGGTTTTCATCAGGCGTGAGTGACAACTTTATTGGATTCCCGTGCCGGGGCTTGATAAGGCTTGTGAGAAGCAGCTTTTTTGCCGAGCAGTTTGCGGACTCCCCATTCTCCGATCAACGCCAGAGTAATGATGAAACAAAGCAGGGCCGTGGCGGCATAATTGATTCCCAGCCAGAAGAATGTGGTCTTCTCCATGATGGATTTGCGCAACGCCTTGGCAGAGTCCAGTTTTACGAAGGTGCCTTTGGGATTATAACCGCGTACTTCTGTTGCCTTGCTGGCACAAGCTAAACGATCGATATTGGCGTAACCCAACCCGTGGTCAATATTGTAAAGGGAGATCGCAAGATCAAACTTCTTTGCTTGCAGGCGAGCGATGTTTTCCTTGCCGTAGCTGGAGATACTCATTCTGCGTTGATCTGGAAGGGTGAGTACCTCATCCACGAGAGGATCTTGTGCTACGGCTTCCCGGGCGGATTGCGGAGCCAGAACGGTGATTCGGCAGTCCGGGAACTCTTCTCTCAGGGAAAGTAGCGTTGGGTTCAGAATCCGTGTAGCGGAACGAATCACCAGAATATTTACTTGGCTTTTCTGCTCATTCATAGATTATCCGGGAATATGAGCGCGACCAAAGTCGCCGGGGTTTTCCAGGTCAAACACTTTGCCTTCGACATTGACGGCGACCAGTTTTTTGATTCCGGAACGCTTTGCAATGGCTTTGACTTCGGAGTAGCCGTTTCCGGAAATATTATTAAAAGGAATCACGCCCAGTGAAAACGATTTCTTTTTTAGCTGCCCCATTAAACTTTCGGGGAATGTTGCCTGATTGAAATGTGAGTCGCCATAAAGGAGCACTTCATTGACGTGTGGATTTTTCCTCAACTCCTGCTCCACTCCGGGTTGCGCAAGAACCGTTACTTCCTTGTTGAACTGGTTGTGGATGGAGTCCACGACATCGTGTACCTGTTTCATCCTTGAGCTGCGAAAAAGAAGAATCTCGCCATTGGATTTGAGTTGCAGGTTTTTAAAATTATTCTTGGCGGTTGCATTGTAGCGTTGGTTGAAACCTACTTCATAAAGTTTCTCTGCTTCCCTGAAATTCGCCATGATTTTGTCAGCCGGGTATTCCGGGCGGTTGACGACGACATGGTTTCCTCCGTCAAAATGTTTCCAGTCCATATCCTGAAGATAACCCTGTTCTTTCATGCGATTGAAGAACGGGGTGCCAGGTTGCGGGGTGCTGATGGAAAGCTGAAACCGCCACAACAGACTTCGATCAAGAAGTTCGCGAATGAGGTCGAGAGTTCTTTTGTCGCAATCATCGGTGGAGCCTTCACCTCCGAAGGTGAAAGTCCCATAAAATTTCAGGCCGATGCTGGTGCCATGTTTCATGAGTTCTTTGAGCCGAGGGACATTGAATTTTTTCTGTAGTTCCATTCCCTTCGCAGCGTGTTCGCCGGCGGTTTCTATTCCGAGTCGAACCATGTAATAGCCGGCACTTTTCATGTTATCGAGGACTTCTTCATCCATAGGCCATTGACCGCACATGACATCATATTTCAGATCGTCGAGTCCGTTTTCGCGGATTGCTTTGGTCAGTTCCAGAATGTATTTTTTGCTGCCGTTATGAACCTCTTCGTCAAAAAAGATTCCTTCCAATTGAGGATACCTGGCACGCAAGGTCTGTAATTCGTAGATCACGTTTTCCGGGTTTCTTGGTCGCCAGTTAGGACGTTGGTAGGAAATATTTCCACATACGCAGAAGGTGCAGGACAAGGGACAGCCTCTGGAGGCATAGGCCTGAATTTCCAGGTATTCGCTGGAAGGCTCACCGGGCATTCCGTATTGCAATCGGGAGACGTCATCATCTTCAGGAAGCGGCAAGTTGTTCACATCAAGCGGAGGCCTGATGTTGGTATTAGGCCAGAGCCCCATAATGGATTCAAGAGCTTTGCCCTGAAGGATATCGAGCACAACCATTTCATATTCCCGCAGAACAACATGGTCGGCGTATTCGCTCACCTCTTCAGGAAAAGTAGTGGGATGAGGCCCGCAGAAAATCAACTTTGTTCCGAACCTTTTTTTAACTTCCTTGCCGAACCGGCTATCGGCGTCGATGGTGCGTGTGGCGCAGTCCATGATCAGGTAATCCGGGCCGAATTCGGAGACTTTTTCTACAAACGTATCGTGATCCCATTTTTCCAGGCAGCCATCAAAAAATTTGACTTCGTGGTCGGTATCCCGTTTCAGGATCGAAGAACAATAAGCCAACTGCCAGGGATAATATGTGAAAATGTTGTGGTCTTTGGTGCTGTTGGTCCAGCGACTGGGGGAGTGGATCATGGCATACCCGTCGGCGTCAATTCCAACAGAATTACAAACGGCTACTTTCATAGATTTCCTCTACAGGGCGTGCGATATTTTTATTAAATGAGCAAGGACTCGTTAAGCCGAGAAAAACGGTTGCTAGCAGTAAAAAAAGCTATTGCCAGTTGCCTGCGGAGGCTCTCCGCCCCACTCGCGTGGGATGCAATGAGCAAGGACTCGTTAAGCCGAGAAAAACGGTTGCTAGCAGTAAAAAAAGCTATTGCCAGTTGCTTGCGGAGGCTCTCCGCAAACGGGCGCACCTGACGAAAAGAGTCTAGAACTCATAACGGCTGAAATCAATTAAAACTTTAACAATAAAGGCTTTGGTGGGGTTTCCCTCGATTGATTTGTTTGGAGTTGTATTGGTTTGGCGGAAGTGGCCTGGCCTTTTGGGATTCACCTTGACAAGAGTTGGTGGACTTGTAAAGATACCGCCCCACTAGTACCACCCCTTCGGGGCATGAAGACAAAGGAGAATAGAATGGCTGATGAATCAGCGGCAGAAAATAACCCCAAATCAGGTTTTTTCGCCCGGCTGAAATCTGGACTGGCAAAGACCCGCTCCAGTCTTGCGGGAGGTTTTGACAACATTGTTCATGGCAAGGCGAAAGTTGGCCCGGAGCTACTGGAAGAGCTTGAAGAAACTCTCCTCATCGCCGATGTTGGCATGCAGGCGACCGCATATATTCTGGAAGATTTAAAGCGTGAAGTTTCCCAGAACCGGATACGTGAAAATGAGGAAGTTCTGATGCAATTAAAACAACGCATGGTTCATGTCCTTTCGCAAAACCAGAAGCCTTTGGCATTTTCGGAGCATCGACCCTTTGTGATATTGGTCGTTGGAGTGAACGGTTCGGGTAAAACCACAACCATTGGAAAGCTGGCCCGACACTGGAAGCAGGAGGGCAAAAAAGTTTTGCTGGCAGCCGGGGATACGTTTCGGGCGGCTGCTATTGAGCAGTTGCAGGTTTGGGCGGAGCGGTCGGGCATCCCCTGTGTCACTCAGAAGAGTGGTGCTGATCCTTCGGCTGTTGCTTACGATGCCGTTCAGGCCGGGGTGGCACGTGATATGGATTTGGTTATTATTGATACGGCAGGGCGGTTGCAAACCAATACCAACCTTATGGAAGAATTGAAAAAAGTCAAACGGGTGATAGGAAAAGTCTTGCCGGGAGCCCCTCATGAAACCTTGTTGGTTCTGGATGGGACCATTGGTCAAAACAGTATTTCTCAGGCACGGCTGTTTAATGAAGCGCTGGAAGTGGATGGCTTGATAATGACCAAATTGGATGGGACAGCAAAGGGAGGGGTTCTTTTCAACGTGATCGAAGAACTGAAACTTCCGATTCGGTTTGTAGGCGTGGGTGAGAAGCCGGAAGATTTACAGGAGTTTATTCCGGAAAAATTTGTTGAAGCGTTACTCCCCGGTTAAGGCTTCCGGGTAATTGTCGTCATAGTACTCTGAGTTTTCCTGGCTTGTTTTTTCCAGGGTCTCGAACTGCTTTAGCACGATATACCGGTGAATGAGGTCGCGATCCCCGTCTTTTATTTCTTCAGAAAAACGAAACCGGAAAAAGTCACCTTCATCATCCCCTTTTTGGACCGAGACCAGAAAAACTTCCGATTTGATGATGCGAGGTTCTTCCAGGGGGAGGGCAAATAAGGCGATGATGGAATGTTTGCTATGAATTCGGGCAAGCCCTTTGATCTGGCAACCGAAACCGCTGGCACTTAAGTCGGTAATGCTTGTGCAGAATACCCGCTCATCCTGCATCGTAAGGCAAAGGTCGAGAGGGTTCCGGCTGTCTGCTACAAGACGGTAAAAGTCCCTGCGATCAACATCGGGATCGACAGGCATTTCTCTGGATTTCCAGCGAAAAATCTTCCTGAGCCAACGTTCAATGGGCTTGTATGCTGACTTTGACTTTATGCCTGAATCAAATTTGCTTACCATGAATCAACCTTCCTTTCACCAAATACCGGGTCATAAAAGACTTGTTTCAGTAAGTTTCGGCAATAAGTCGAAAGAGCTTTAGCCCTGATTTTTCAAGATAATAAAACCTGAATAAAACTGTCATTCTTTTTGGGTCGTGAAACGGTTCAGGAGGGGGGATTTCAGGTGACAAGATTCTTTCTTTAAATGAGGTTGCCAGTGCCGAGGGAGAAATGCAATTCTGTTTCGGACTAGCCAATTTTCATGTTAGTTTTGGAGATGATATGAAAAAAACGGCGAGTCGCTACGACCTGAATTTGTCTTTTAACTCATCCTAACCTTTTCATCAGGAAAGGAGTATTTAGTCGAAGGACGACTGCAGTCTCTAGTTTACAGCGAGAAGTTTGACGATATTCACGCGCTTGTGGTGAGCCTGAATGGCAACCCTGAAAGTGATTTAGGCAGAAAAGTTGTGGAGGCCCTGACCACCAACGAAACCTCCTTTTTTCGCGACAGGCACACCTTTGAAGCTCTAAAGTCATCGGCTATGCCTGATGTGCTCAATGCCCCCCCCCAGACGGGTAAACAAGTTCATATTTGGTCTGCGGCTTGTTCAAGCGGTCAGGAGCCTTATTCACTGGCCATGCTTTTAGCTGACTCTTTTGCATGGGCGACGGATCGGGAGATCAAGATCATCGCCAGTGATATTTCAGAGGAAATGCTGGGGAAATGCCGGTCTGGACTGTTTACCCAATTTGAAATTTCACGAGGGCTTCCGGCGCACTATCTACCACTTACCCTTTTGACGAGTCATATCGACTCCATTAAAGAGGGGTTTAGTAGGTCAGGGCTTCTGAGTAGCTAATTTTGGAGAAGCATTCCAGCGTTGAAGTGGGGCTGCAGTTATAAATTTCAATATCTGTATTTGCAAGAGACTGTGCCCCAAAAGCGAGCATTTTTTGCATTCTAGGGAACTCGGTTTGCTCGTGGTTCACGGTTTGCGAATCCTGACCAAAGAAATGGGTCTTGGGGCCATCGTGCTTCAAATCCAACCCCAGAAAAAATATCTTTTTGAATCCCATATACGCAGCTACCTGCAGGGCAAAATAGGAAATGGTGTAGCCAGAATAGATGCCTTCTTCAAGGTCTGTGCTGAAGCCTTCTCCTCCGAGCAACTTCAAGGTCAAACCCAGAGGTCGGCCTTCAAGAGTGAATAACTGGCGAACCTCTTTAAAGGCATCGAGGTAAAGATCAAAAAGACGGTAGTCAAAAACGCATTGGTAATAGGGGGTCGGGTAAACCAGGGTGGATCGGTTCAGTCCCATGACAATTTTGTTTTTCAGTGAAGAAAGATCAAGATCCTCTAGAGACGGGCCAGAGGCAAGGATGAAAATATTTTTCCCAAAATGCAGATTTTTATAATAAGAGATCGGTTGCATAATTTTAAATGAGTGAGTTCTCTCTGAACTTGACATACTTAATCATACGACGATTGTAGGTATAGACCCCGTGCACCAGTTTGTTATTCCCTGAAATAAAGCTGGGGTAGGAAACTTCCAGTTGGACTTTGTCAAGGTGCAGGACTTTCTCCCAGGTTTTACCGCCGTTTCGGCTCCACGATGCGCTCAGAGGCCAACGCTGATGTTCTTCAGTGTGGTTGTAGACAACCACCAGGTTATTGTTAGCCGAAAAGGCTGAAACCCCAGATAGTGGGTTCGGCAGAGAAGTCATTTGAGGTTGCGTCCAGGTCTTCCCTTGATTTGTTGAATGACAGATGCGAATTTTCCTGGGGTCTGTAGAGGGTCTGAAAACCAGAGTCAATCGGCCGCTGCTTTCTTTAACAATCGCAGGTTGAATGATCTCAGGGGTTTCAAAACGGTGAGTTGCCTGCCAATTGGAATAGGGTGGATCGCTGGAAAGCAAGACGGATTGTCGAGCGTGCTCATCATAAGCAGGAAGCAAGAAGGAACCCGAATCGAGCAAGACCGGTGGATGCCGAACCATCATTCCAGGGGTTTTCCATAGCTGAATGGGGCTGGACCAGGTTTGGCCTTCGTCATCCGACCAGACTCCTTGCAGGCAGGCATCGTTCCAATAGCTCCCTTTCAATGTTACATAAAGGAGGTGAATGCGTCCTCCAGGGTCTTGAAAAAGTACCGGGTTGCCAAGAGAATATTTTTGAGAAGACAGAATAGACTCGCCGGTACTCCATGTGTTGTCACCACTTCCTTTGAGTTTTTTAGCGAGGGTCAGAGTGGCGCCGATGTATTCATCTTCAGGATAGGTGTACCAGACAACCAGCAGGGTTCCTGACTGGGTTTCCAATATGGATGGGCAATGGCAAAACATGCCTTTGTCATGCGGGTTGTGGAGAAACGTTGCATCAATCATGGAGCAAGGAACCCTTTGCTGAAAGCCAAAACCTTAATGTCAGGAACCGCTTTATTATAGGGGAGGAACCCGTTTGCGAATAAATATTTTTTTGATGCCACTCTGAGGGTGAGCTCTTCAGGTTTGAAGGGGAAGGCAGAAAAAAATGGAGGCGCCGGGCGGACTCGAACCGCCGATAGAGATTTTGCAGACCGTTCATTATATATAGGCGGTAGTGCTGTTTTTTCGTCCCTCCATTGTTTTTCTAATATATTAAAGGATTAACCCTTTGCTTTTTGTGCTTGCCATCATAATCGCAGTTTGTGCAGTGGACGCTGCCGCGTGGCAGATGGGATGTGGTTCTATGGCCGTTTTGTTTTTTCTTTTTCGCTGGTTTTCGTTTGCTCGTGATAGGTACGCCGCTAGCCGGGGGGCAATGAAAATCGAGCCATTAAACTTTTTTCTTAGGTTGATCCTTCGAATCCTCGCCTTCGCCCAAGGCAAAGCAGTGTTTCCCTTCAGGGTCAGTTTTAACTTTAACACCGTAGGTTTTCCAGATTAAGTCCGCTAATCCGGTTTCCAGAAAATGCAGTTTTTCGGATTCGGTGGTGCCGACCAGACGAATACTATTTGCTGTAAGAGGTTCATCGTTGTCGCAGAGATAAAGCATATCGTTTGTAGCGAAAGACCAGGTACCGGCCTGAAGCCCAGCGACAATAAACGAGGTCACAAGCTGGTTCATGGAAATGCCCTCTTGTTCCGCCCGCCTGGCTAGTTGTGCATGCACACTTTTCGGCACACGCTGAACAAACTTTCCGCTAAAGTCTCCGTAGTCGATAGGGGGTGTCGGGACGGGGATTTCTTTGCCCCATTTCTTGCGGGCTTTGATCCAAGCGGCCGCGGCCTCGTAGGCGTTCTTCATGGCTTCGTTGACGGTTTCACCATCGCCCATGCACCCCGGCAAATCGGGGAAGGTGACCAGATACCCGTCGCCGTCGGCTTTGCTCAATTCTCGAATTTGAAATGGATATTTATCCATCGGTTCCCCCTTGCTTGTCGGACTCGATAACTTTTTCGATCAATGCCACAAACTGTTTAATGTATACAGCTTTGATCGGTCGTTTCGCTGGGATGCTCAATGAGATTTCGCCGAAATCGAAAACGCAATGGCTCCCACCATCATGTTCATATCGGATTTCGTGGTAACCCGCCAACGACTGACAGTTCTCAATGGTCCAATCCCCCGTAGGGTTGTCCTTCATTTTTTGAACTGTCTTTTCTCTCTTAGTCATAATGAAAAGATACTACTGGTAGTATCATCTGTCAAGTGATGAAAGTGAATAAATTCCCGGTCGTGTTTTACTTTTGGTCCAGTGAGTCCGGCAAGGATATACTTTCTATCTTGGGTCAATACACTGCACTTAATGATAAAAGCCGCCCTGCGGGCAGAAAACGTTGCAGCGCAGCAAATCCCTGTTATAGATTTAATAAATTTATATAAGGGTGAGCCAGTGGCAAATCGCTCTGGAAGCGAAAAAAAATCGAAATAAAAATCGGGGTAGGAATTTGGTTTGTATCTATATTATATGTAACGGGTAGTTGTGGGGGCCTTTGTTGACGGCTAGATACACCATATGTGGTGTTTTTATAGCATTAAAATGGTCTAGACCCACTATATGTGGGTTAAGAATATGTCGATTTTCGTTGACAACACTAGATCCTGCGACTATTTTGTTAGACGATCCCTTTCGGTGGTAGGAGAGCCACGGGCGCTGAAACTGGGGTCGATTATTCACAGGTGCCAAAAACAAACCGCCCTAGCAGCGGACGACTGCTAGGGCGGCGGATTTGGTTGCCTAAACTTTAACTTTTCTAGAGACAATCAGGCAGAGAATTAAGAAGCTTCTTAATTTTATCACTCCCGCCCGCTGCGTCAACAGAAAATTCGTCCAGAAAGAGATAAAGCTTATGTGTAACCCTCCCGTAAACTAGAGCCATTGATAATTAGAGTTCTCCTGGATAATA
>JACNKA010000053.1 GCA_014382285.1 Nitrospinota bacterium
CTCTTCGCCTTTGCCGGACTTTGGTCGACCTGGAACAACCCTGAAGGCACGAGCTTAAACACCTATTCCATCCTGACGACCCAGGCCAACGAAAAGCTGGCCCCGATTCATGCACGGATGCCGGTCATTTTACCTTCCGAACAATACCAAAGCTGGCTGGCACCCGATTCCAGTCTCGATTCTCTGCGAGGACTTTTAACGCCCTTTCCCTCTGACGAATTCGACTTTCATCTGGTATCGAAAGAGGTCAATTCACCGAAAAATAACCAGCCCGAAATCCTGGTGAAAAACTTCAGCAAATAAACTTTAGCCTCTTCTCGCTACTAACGATCCGTGGTCGTCATTGCTGATGACGTATCGGTGATGCTTCACTTCTTTCTGATATAAACAAGAGTTTTTCAGCATCCAGCTGGCTTTTTAATTCTTTTGAAAAATACCCAGCCACTCCTTGTCTTTTCGCTGTTCGGCAGACAAGGATGTTTTGTCGAGTTGCTGGATTTCAAATTTTTCTAAAAAATGCGTTTCAATATCTTCACGGGTGGTGTTGTAGGGCGGGCCGCCCTCTTTATCCGTATGATAAAACAGCCCCACCAGCGTTCCCCCTGGCCTTAATATTCTTGCAACATTGAGAACGTAATCTTGTCTGAGACGTGGCGAGATGGCGCAAAAAAATGTCTGCTCAAGCACCAGGTCATAAATGCCATCGTGGGAATCATCCAGGCCAAAAAAGTCCTGATGCAAAACCCGGCCACTCAGGCTTCTTACTTTCAGAGCGTTTTCCAGATAGGTCACAGCTCCTTTAGAGAAATCAATGGCCGTCACCTCGAATCCATTTTCCGATAGAAAGACCACTTCGTGGCCTCTTCCGCAGCCCGGCACCAGCACTTTACCTGAAGGCAGCTTTTTCTCTTGCCACAATTTGACAAAGGGGGGAGCTACCTGGCCCAGGTCCCAACCCAGATCATTGGATTCATAATGGCCTTGCCAGTCTTCCTGGCTGTATTCTTTCTCATTCATTTCAGTTCAAAATACTCAACAAGGTTTTGAATAGCCGCCCTACCCATCGCGTCAACCGCTTCCTTGGCGTTTCCTCCTATATGCGGGGTCACCATCAAATTGGTAAGCTGAAGAAAGTCAGCATCTGTTGGGGGTTCCTCCCAAAACACATCCAACCCCGCGCCGGCAATTTCTCCCGATACCAAAGCCTGATGCAGGTCGCCCTGATGAACCACCCGCCCTCTACTGGTATTGACCAGAAACGCTGAAGGTTTCATTTTTGCTAATACAGATTTATTGATAAAGTTTTCGGTGTCTTCGGTCAACGGTACATGAAGAGTAACGATGTCAGCCTCAACAATGAGGTCATCGAATCCCATTTCCACAGCACCGGACTGGCGACAAAATTCGCTACGGTCTGCAATATCCCGCACCCTGACCTGGCATTGAAACGGCTGTAGGAGACGCACCAGTTCCTGCCCCACATTGCCACAACCAACAATGCCTACGGTTTTTCCGCTTAGCTCCTGCCCTCCTTCGCGTTGCCAAAACCCTTCCTTTAGTTTTTTCGACAACATGTTATGGCAGAGTCCAATCATGAACCCCAATGTCAGTTCTGCAACAGACCTTTTGTTGGTACCAGATGTCACGCGAAATTCAATATTGGCACGGCCCACAGCCTCTTGGTCTATATTATCGAGTCCCACACCATATTTTGAAATCATTTTCAGCTTAGGTAGGGAACGAAGCAGTTCAGCACTGATAGGATCTCGCCCTATCATAGCAGCATCCGCATCTGCGAGGAAATCGATGAGCTCGGAACCTGAAAGGTATTTGTCTTTTTCGTTGAAAAACGCGTTAGGAAAGTGCTGCGCTAATTCGGCCCTCAGTGAAGGTGATTTGCAAAAGGCTGGAGGGGTGACCGCCACTCTTGGAGCATCCATTGTTCAGCCCAAAATCTGTGTCACTATGGAAGCACCGGCGGTATAGGTGCCTATCATGGAACCCATGCTGGAAAAAAAGAAAATCAAAAACAACCGGGCAACGCGATTTTTCCACCACATGGAATAAACGGCAATATCATCACGCAGAGTTTCAAAGTCACTCACTTTAGGTTTGCGCATATACGACTCCACCAGGCCCACGACCATTCCCGCTCCAATCGTGGGATTCAAAGACGTCAAAGGGGCGGCGAAAAACCCGGTGATAATAGAGACCGGGTGCCCAAAGGCAATCAGAGTTCCCAGCGCGCAGAAACCCCCGTTGAACAAAATCCAGGTTATCACCAATTGTTCTCCCAACTCGGGAGACCGGTAATAACCGACCCCAAACATTGCCAGAATAAATACGCAGATACCCCAACCTATAAAATAACCGACTCGGCTTGGAGGCGGTTTTTGATCCAGCATTTCCAGATGTGCCGAATCTGGAGGGGATGCCATGGCGGGAAGCATGCCGATTAAATGTCCGGCACCAACCAGTGCCAGGATTTTTTTGGGGCCCTCCGGTTCATAAGCAATCTGTGCCAAACGTCCGACCATATACTGATCCCTCTCATCAATCAGAACTCTTTTGATCTGCGGCAACTCCTCGCCAAATTCACTCACCACCGAATGTAGCATGTCTCCCTCTTTGAGGTCTTCAATCTGCTGCTCGCTGATCTCTTCACCGACAAACACTCCTGCAATGAGTCCGCCTAAAATTTTAAATTTTTGCCAAAACGACACTTCGGTGACTAATCGGTGCAGAGTCGTCGATATATTGCGGTCAATGACTTCCAACCTGACATTATGCTCATGCGCAAGCTCAACGGCCCGAATCATTTCCTGGCCAGCCTCAACCCCAATCCGCTCGGCCAGACGTTTTTGATAGGCCGTCAAGGCAAGATTGATCAGCAGGAGTCCGGCCTTCTTTTTGCGGAACACCTGATAGATGTCAAGGTTCTTCCACCAGGTCTGGTTGGTGAGATTTTCAAGGCGTGGAGGACACAGTTCCACAGCAACGCAATCGTAATCACCATTCTTAATATGTTCCTCGACCATGTCCACACTCAACTGAGAGACATGAGCCGTCCCCATCAAGGTCACTTCTGCATCACCGAGTTGAACAATTTTAATGACATCTTCTTGCTTTTCCACAATACCCTTTCTTAAATAGCAGAGAGCCTACAAAAACAAACCCACTGCACACACACAAGCAACAGAAAATTAATTGAGTTAAAATGAGGAGGATTGTATCCGTCGACAGGATAACCTTTAAATCAAGAGACTTATAATTTAACATAAACCCCTTTAGTATTGAATCGGTCTTTTCCATGCAACCCTTTAAACTCCAATCCGACTACAAACCTGCCGGAGACCAGCCCCAGGCTATAGAAAAGCTGGTTAAAGGCCTGGACTCCTGCCCCAGTTCGCAGACTCTTCTAGGCGTAACAGGGTCAGGAAAAACCTACACCATCGCCAATGTCATCGAACGGGTACAAAAACCGACCCTTGTGCTGGCTCATAATAAAACCCTCGCGGCTCAACTTTACAATGAGTTTAAAACATTTTTTCCAGACAACGCGGTGGGGTATTTTGTCAGCTATTACGATTATTACCAGCCCGAAGCCTATCTGGCTCAAACCGATACCTATATTGAAAAAGACGCCTCCATCAATGACGAGATCGACAAAATGCGGCATTCGGCCACCCATGCCCTGTTTGAACGTCGGGATGTCATCATCGTCGCCAGTGTTTCCTGCATTTATGGCCTGGGTTCGCCGGAGGCTTATCACGGCATGCTGCTATTTCTGGAAAAGGGGAAAACCCTTGAGAGAGATATGGCCCTGCAAAAACTCGTGGAAATCCAATATAAAAGAAACGATGTGGATTTTCAACGCGGCACCTTCCGGGTGCGGGGAGACGTTCTGGAAATCCTGCCTGTCTATGAAAGAAATGAAGCCCTTCGCATCGAATTTTTCGGCGACGAAATAGAGCGTATTTCCGCATTTGACCCACTCACCCGCCAAACGATCCGGGAACTGGATCGCATCGCCATTTATCCTGCCAGTCATTACACGACCCCAAAAGAACTGCTGGAAAAGGCTATGGAAAACATCAGAAAAGAACTGATTGAACGGGTGGCCTATTTCGAAAGTCAAAATCTTCTTATCGAAGCACAGAGAATTGACCAGAGAACCCTATTTGATCTGGAGATGATCAAGGAGGTCGGTTACTGCCAGGGCATCGAAAATTATTCACGCCATCTAATGGGTAGACCTGCCGGAGAGTCACCACCGACTTTACTCGATTATTTTCCAAAAGATTCGCTTTTCATTATTGATGAGAGCCACGTCACTCTGCCGCAATTACAAGGCATGTACAAGGGCGACCGTTCCCGCAAAGAAACTCTGATCCGATACGGCTTTCGCCTGCCCTCAGCCTTTGACAACCGACCTCTGAAGTTTGAGGAATTTGACCAGCATATCCGCAATATTATTTATGCTTCGGCCACCCCCAGTTCTTATGAACTGGAAACGTCCGACAACCAGGTGGTGGAACTGATCGCGAGACCAACAGGACTGGTCGACCCGGAAGTTGAGATCAAACCCGTATCCACCCAGGTGGACGACTTATATAATCAAATCCGTTCCCGGGCAGAAAAAAACCAACGCTGTTTGATCACCACGTTGACCAAAAGGTTTTCTGAAGATCTGGCAGAGCATTACTCCGAACTGGGGTTAAAGGTAAAATACCTGCATTCCGACATCATAACTCTGGAACGAACCCAGATCATTCGTGAACTCCGGCTGGGCGAATTCGACGCTTTAATAGGCATCAATTTACTGAGGGAAGGCCTTGATATTCCCGAAGTTTCTTTGGTAGCAATTCTTGATGCCGACAAAGAAGGTTTTCTGCGATCTACCACGTCCCTGATCCAGACATCAGGAAGAGCCGCAAGAAATATTTCAGGAAAAGTTATTTTTTATGCTGATCGGATGACTCGATCCATGCAAGCTGCCATCGATGAAATGAGCCGCAGAAGGAAAATTCAGCTTGCTTATAATCAGGAAAACAACATAACTCCCCGCTCTATTCAAAGAGCCATTGAAGTCTCTATGGAATATTCGAAAGCTCCCGAATTTGCGTTCGAGGTAATGGAAGAAGAGGAGACCTATGAATCCGGGAAGACGGCTCTGGAGTTGATTGTGGAACTGGAAAAGAAGATGCTCTCTGCGGCAAAAGATCTGGACTTTGAAAAAGCCGCCGAGCTTCGAGACCGAATAAAGCGGCTACGGGAAAAGGATCTGGAAATTACTCTATAAAATATTACCTGCGCCCTTCCCTTTTCTCTCTAGACCTTTGGCTGATGAATTTGGAAAGACCCTCTTCAGACTCCGGGAGAAGGTCATTCCATTTAACTCCGGTCACATAGGGAGAAGAACCACTTTTGGGGTTTTTCCTTAAGTTTTTCACACCCACCTTTTGCAGCTTGAAGCTCCCGCCAGCAGGAAGTTCTGCTGTTATATAAAGCAGGTTTTGTTTGCCCACCAGCTTACGGTGACTGATCAATGCCCCCCCTGAACTGATATCCCTGATAACTCCAGAATCTTCAAACTTCTTATCGCCCTCTTCATAAAAAAATGTAACGGGAATATTAGACCTAAAGCGTTCAAATTTCCTAAGGTTATGCATATCAGAGGTGCGGGGATATTCAATAACCAAAAGTGAAATCGCCTGGGCCAGGGCATAGCTGGCGGAAGACTTAAAGTTGACAAACAACCCATCCTTAATGAAATGAATTTGCACTCCGGTTTGAGGAGCAACCCTGTATACGTCACCCCCTACCCTGGGCAAATCAGTGATCACATACTGCCCCTTCAACCATCCCCTGATGCAGACGCTAAAGACTTCACCCCTGATGGTGGCGGTCACTTTCTGTCCTATTACAAAAGGAATTTCATCTGTTTTTATAGCCATTGACCAATAACCTCTAACGAGTCATACCCTGTCAAACTCAGTGCAACTTCACCTCAGTCTTGTCGGCGTGAAGAACAAATTAAACAACCTTATCCCGATATTCAAGAAAAAAAACCCCCAGCCTTGAATGCAAACTCAATACATCGGTTTTTCAATGGTTATGATGCCTTGGGAGCAAGCTCGGGCGGAGAAGGTGCGGGCGGATAGAGTTCGAAATATTTCTTAAAGACTGCCTTGGCAATCGGTGCGGCGGTAGCCCCACCATGACCTCCATGTTCAATGATAACGGACACAGCAATCTCAGGTTTTTCATAAGGTGCAAAAGCTACAAACCAGGCATGATCCCTATACTTTACAGGTATAGGCTCACCCTTCGCCAGTTCCTCATTGGATTTCATCCGTACAACCTGAGCTGTTCCGGTTTTTCCAGAAACAATTATATTTTTCAGACGGGATTTCCTTGCTGTTCCCCGTGCGCCGTTCACAACATCGCGCAGGGCCGCCCTGATCTGCTCCAAATGATCGGGGTCCACATCTAATTGACCAACTATACTAGGGAAAAACTCTTTTCGACTACGCCCCTCGGGCTCCTCAATACGTTTTATCAGGTAAGGCTTGAGTAGAACACCTCCATTAGCCACGGCCACCATCATACTTGCCTGCTGTATGGGGGTCACCAGATTATAGCCCTGACCAATGGACGCAGAAATAGTTTCGCCCAACAACCAGGGCTCCTTCTTATTCAACAATTTCCATTGAGTGGTAGGAACCAGCCCCTTTTTCTCCTGACTTAAACCCAGACTAGTGGGACTACCCAGTCCAAAACGTTTTGCATATTTTGCAATCGTGTCGATGCCCAGTCGATGACCAATGGTATAAAAATAAACATCACAGGACTGCACTAGCGCGTCATGTAAATTCACGAAACCGTGCCCAGATTTTTTCCAGCACCGATACATGCCTCTGCCTAACCTGAAATGTCCCGGGCAAAAAATGGATGTATCCGGTTTGATCACTCCCTCTTCAAGGCCCGCAAGTGCTGTCACTATTTTGTAAGTAGAACCAGGAGGGTATTGACCATTAACAGACCTGTTCTGTAACGGGTGCCACTCGTCAGTCACCAATGCATTCCAGTTCTCAGGAGAAATTCCTGCAGCAAATTTATTGGGGTCAAAAGACGGGTTGCTGGCTATCGCAATGATCTCTCCCGTCTGCACCTTCATCACCACCACGGAACCATTCAAATTCTGCCCCGCAGTTCCGGACATCAGTTTTTCCAATTTCCGTTGCACCCCTACATCCAAAGTGAGAATCAGGTTGTTCCCGCTTTGTGGAGGTAGTTTACGTAATGCCTTAAGTTCCCTGCCAGAAACATCCACCTCAACTTCCTTATAGCCCTTTTCACCACGCAATGTAGATTCATATATATTTTCCAAGCCGTTTTTCCCGACAAAATCTCCTTGCTTATAGCTGGAGTCCTTTTGGTTTTCCAGGCTGGCCTTGGAAATTTCTCCCAGATAACCCAACGTGTGGGATGCCAGGCTGTTGAACACATAATTTCTTAAAGGCTCAGCCCTGATGTGTATTCCCGGAAGGCTCATATTGTTCTCTTCTACAAAAGCTACTTCTTTCCGAGAAATATCCCCTTTGATCAAAACCTCCTTAAAGGATTTGCTCTGGTCCATTTCCTTTTTTAATTTTTTCCGGTCAAAAGAAATTTTTTGGGAAAGTTTATCGAGAGAAGAAGTCAGGTCACCGGCATCTTCAGGTGTTAAGTACAAATTAAAGGCAGGGCGAATGCTGACTAAAGTCTCACCGTTCCGATCCTTGATCATCCCCCGGTTTGCAGGCAAGGTCACCATTCGAACCCGATTATTCTCTGAAAGCCCCGTCAGGTATTGCCACTTTAAAATCTGCAAATACCAGATACGCATCCACAGACACAGAAATGAAACCACAACAAGGATGGCAAAGACACGCACCTTTTTTTTAATCGCATCACTGGTTTCGGTGCCATAACGATACAGGGTCATCTTGTCATTCCCATATAGGAATTGGGTGTTTTCGGCTGCAACCAGGCACCAATTTTATCCAATACCACAAACATGAAGGGACCTATTAGTGCATTATAAATACTGTAAACGGGTAACAACTGATACAAAAATCTGGAAGTGACCTCCCCCTTAAGAATAGTTCCTATGGAGAAATAAAACACCAGACCATCAAAAATCGAGGACAAAATTAGAAATATTCCTATCGGTATCACGCCTTCAACATAAAACTTATCCTTAAGCGTGGAAAAAAAATAAGCGATCAGGCCTTTCGAGAGCGTGTTCACTCCCAACACCCCTCCTGAAAGGCCGTCTTGGACAAGGCCCAGAACAATCCCGGCTCCGATCCCGCCTGCCCGGGAACAACGAACTGCACAATAGACTACCCATACCAGAATCAGGTCAGGGGTGACACCACCAAAAGAGAAAAGTTCCAGCCAGGTGGTCTGGGCGGAAAATAAAAAAATAGCGATCAGTGCCTGCGAAAAATAATACATAAAAAAACCTAAGGCAAAAGAACAAGCACCTCTTCCAGGCGCGACAAGTCGGAACTGGGAATCAAAATAATTTCCTGAAACAGACCCTGCTTCTTTCTAAAAACCTGTGAGACTTTTCCAATGATCAGGCCTTTCGGGAAAATTCCACCCAGGCCTGAGGAAAGCACCGGGTCTCCCACTTCAACGTCCGCAGTATTGGGGACAAATTTCATCAGGCATTCATCTTCCCCCACTCCAACAACAACTCCCGATGCTCGGCTGCCCTGAAACAAGGCATCCACTGCGCTACGACCATCAACAATCAAAAGCACCTTCGAGGTATTGATGCCAGCATGAATTACCTGCCCAATCACTCCGGCATCAGTAATCACTGCCAGATGATCCTTGATTCCATTTTGCGTCCCCTTATTAATAACCACGACCTTCGACCATTGTGTGGCATCCCTGCCAATGACCGAGGCCACCACAGCTCTCTTCTCCCAATCGTCTTCATGAGCCATGAGTTTGGCAAGACGCTTTTGGCTGGCAAGGCGCTCAATAAGTTGGTTTTTTTCACTTATGAGACGCTGTACTTCCAGCTTCAGTTGATCATTTTGCCGCGCCACATCGACGAGGAAAAAATAATGATTTATGCTGTTGGAGACAGACTGAATGGTTTGGGTAAAAAAATTCTGGAATGGGGAGAGGATCACTCCAGCGATGGAGTCCAGAAAACGAACACCTTTTTCCTGCTTGACGTTCAATGTCATCAACGCCAGGGAAAACAGCAAAATAGCCAAAACAAGAACAATATTTCTTTTATTTCCCTTTCTGGGCACCGGCTAGAGAGCAACCTTTCTCAGCAGTTTAGGATCGCTCAAAACTTTTCCCGCACCCAAAGCAACTGCGGAAAGGGGGTCAACGGCAAGGGTTATCGGCAGACCTGTTGCTTCTTTGAGAAGAATGTCTAATCCTTTAATCAGCGAACCGCCACCGGCCACCACCACCCCCTTATCTACAATATCAGCAGCGAGTTCAGGGGGTGTGCGTTCTAGAGCAATCTTTACCGCTTCGACAATAGTCCCGAAGGTTTCGGTTAGTGCTTCCCGAACTTCTTCATCCGAGACGAGCAGAGTTTTAGGAATACCAGCAACAAGATCTCTGCCCTTGACTTCCATGGTCATTCTTTTTTTCAAGGGGTAGGCAGAACCAATTCGAATTTTCACTTCCTCGGCCGTCCGCTCACCGATCAACAGGTTATATTTCTTTTTGACGTAGTTAACGATAGCCTCATCCATTTCATCTCCGGCAATACGAACCGATTTGCTGTAAACAATGCCGGACATGGAAATAATCGCTACTTCTGTAGTCCCACCACCGATATCAATGATCATGTTACCTGTGGGCTCTTGTACCGGGAGATCCACTCCAATAGCGGCCGCCATGGGTTCTTCTATCAGGAACACTTCGCGCGCGCCC
>JACNKA010000115.1 GCA_014382285.1 Nitrospinota bacterium
AACGGTTTGCCGTTAAACAAGGCCGGACGGGGAAATAACCGCTACTTCTGTGGCCCCACCCCAAATATAAATGATCATGTTGCCTGGGGGCTGTTGTCCCGGGAGACCCACTCCAAGGGCGGCCGCCATGGGTTCTTCTATCAGGAACACTCCGCGCGCGCCCGCCGATTCAGCAGAATCCCTCACAGCCCGTTTTTCCACCTGAGTGATTCCAGAGGGTACAGCTATGACAACGCGGGGACGCACTAATGTTTTGCGATTATTATGAACCTTGCGGATAAAATTGCTGATCATCTTTTCCGTAACTTCGAAATGAGCGATGACTCCATCCTTCATCGGGCGAATGGCGGTGATGGTACCAGGGGCACGGCCCAGCATTTGCTTAGCCTCTTCCCCAACCGCCATCACTTCTTTGGTGTTACTGTTTATCGCCACCACCGAGGGTTCGCGCAAAACTATTCCCTGGCCTTTGACATGCACCAGAGTATTCGCCGTTCCCAAGTCAATCGCCAAATCGTTGGAGAATAAATCCCAGAAAAAATTAAACACTCATATCCCCTGTTAAGGATTTCATGGACTCACGTAACCTCTTGTTTTTCCTAACTTTTCTTTATAACAAGAGGCCGTGACAAATGCAAGATAAATCCCGGTCTGCACCGGCCTACCCCCACTCCCTTTAAACGCCATGCAACACTAATAATCAGGAGCCCCCCACAAAATCTCCTTACCCACACCTTATTAAGGGCTTGCGATTTTCCTGCGCGTTTTATAGTATGGGTTCCTTCTTCAACCAAGAACAGAGAGAAACATATATGCTGAGCGTAATTCGAGAACATGCTGATTCATGGCTAATTAAAGCCATCCTGTGGCTGATCATTCTGGCCTTTGTCGGAACTATTTTCTATTCATGGGGAATGGGGGGGGCCTCTAGCTCAGGAGGCGGGGTCATAGCAACCGTTCATGGAGAAAAAATCTTTCAGGGTGAATATGAACGCACCTTTAATAATCTTGTGGATTTTTACCGACAACAATTCAAAAACCAGTTTTCTGATGAGATGATTAAAAAGCTTGATTTGAAAACTCAAGCTCTGGAAGCTTTAGTCCAGAAAAAATTATTACTTCAGGAAGCCGAGAAACAGAACTTGAGAATCAGCGATGCAGAATTGATTTCCCATATCCATGAATTGCCGGTATTCCAAAGTGAAAAAAAATTCAGTGAAAAGTCCTATCGAAATTACCTGCAGTTTCAAAGGGTCACGCCCGGCGAGTTTGAAGACAACCAGCGTGAGAATTTAATTTTAAATAAATTGGAAAAATTATTTGGAAGCAGCGCCAAGGTTTCACAAAATGAAATCATGGAAACCTTCATACAAGAAGAAGAAAAATCCAAGTTGGACTATGTGCGATTTAACAGTGATCACTTCCAGGTTGATAAAACTTTTACCGATCAGGAGCTCGATGTTTTTTTTCAGGCCAACAAAAAACAGTTTGAGATACCATCGCAAATCAAAGTTGAATATTTAAAAATTGAGCCAAAGACTTATCTTGCCGAAATCGAACCTCGGGACGAAGATATTGAAGACTATTACCAGACCAAGATCGCTAATTTTCGCGTTAAGAAAATGTATCGCGCCAGCCACATACTCGCTCATATAAAATCATCAGATATTGAAGGCGATGCTACTCCTGAAGAAAAACAAAAACAGGCTGAAGATAAAGCAAAAGCCAGAATCACAGAACTTCTCGGAAAAGTTAAAGCCGGTGCTGACTTCGGAGAAATTGCGAAAAAACATTCCGATGACCCTGGCTCAGGGTCCCAGGGGGGAAGCCTGGGAGATTTCCCTAAAGGAACCATGGTCTCGACTTTTGAATCCGCTCTGGACAAATTAGAGGTTGGTGGAATTAGCGAACCCGTTTTAACCCCTTTTGGCTATCACATCATAAAACTGGAAAGCCGCACGGAAGAACGGTTCAAACTGCTGGAAGAGGTTCGCGAAGAAGTCATTCAATCTCTGAAGGAAATCAAGGCTCGACAAAAAGTCAGAAGAATGGCAAAACATATTTATCAAGAAGCAGAAAAAAATGGTGATCTGAAATCAGCCGCCGGGAACAATCAGGTTCAGACAACGATCAGTGATTTTTTCTCTAGAGAAAATCATAACCTCCCTGAAATCGGTGCCCACCCTCAATTCTACAACACAGCTTTCAGCCTGAGAGAAAACAAAGTCAGCCAACCTATACATACTCAGGAAGCGTCTTTCATTTTAAAACTCGTTGGCAATAAAGAAGCCCATATTCCAGAATTGAAAGAAGTCAAAAAAACTGTTGAGCAAGCTCTGATTGAACGCGTCAATGAGGAACAAACCTCGTCCAAGTTCAAGGAGCTGAAGCAAAAGCTGGCACAGGAAAAAGACTTGGAAAAAATCATTAAGGGACTGGGTTTAAGTGTCAAGCATACACCATTCTTCAGCATGGCAGACTCCATTCCTGGGATTGGGGACATCAGCGAAATCAAAGAAAAAGCTTTGGCAATGAAGGTAGGAGACACGGCCTCCGCAAAAGTGAGAAACCGCTTCTACTTGTTTAAACGGGTAGAAAAAGAAGACGCTGGCAAACCCGATAAAGAGCAAGCACAAAAAATCCTCAAACAACTCAAACAGGAAAAAAGCCGCCAAATATTTCAGGAGTGGGTGGATAACTTGAAGGCTCGGGCGGATATTCTGATCGACAAGACCTTGATGTGATTTTCTTCTTACAGAACTTCCTTCATAACCCGATGGTTTAAGGCTAACGCATTTTTTTATGCAAGTGGTGAATTTTCAGAATTTTGTTCGTCAATGATTCAACATCTTCCGCAATAACCCGAATCATCTCTTCCTTTCTTATACCCCCCAGATCATAAATGATATCTGGCACCGAACCGTAATCTGTGAGTGCTTTTTGGGTGCCCCATTCCAGAGAAGATCCTTCCCGAACTCTTACTTTTTTGGGTTCATCGGCTCTGTCAAAGGAAGCAATGCTGAACTGAAGACGTTTACAGATACTCAATAACGCATCCGTATATTTGATATTCATAACGGCGCGTTTTGCAGGGTCATGGCGCATGACCGTCAAAACAATATTAGCAACATGGCGGGAACCGCCAAACTCAGGTTCGGCACCCGTGAAAATATCTTCGCCATTTTTGATAATGCGTCCCGGAATGGCGAGAACATCTTCATGATATTTGGCACCTCTTAACGCCAAACCTATATTGGTTTGAACCTCGGGAACCAATGACCCAATTCTTTCATCTCGAAATTTCCTGATCGCCCGATTCATCCCTGCCATCACCTGAGCTTTTTCATTTTCCCTGTACAGTGAGGATAACGGTTCGACACTCGCCTTGCCTTTTCCCGAAGTCACTTCTCCCAGAATGGCTCGCCCGATGAAATCTTTAGCATCTATTACCGCCGACAGAGTCTGCCTGCCTAAAGCCAGCCCTGCCGTGATAGCGGATGAAAAAACACAACCGGTTCCATGAGGGTCCGATTGAGACAATCGCTCTGAGCTTAAAATCTCCATGCCATTTTTATCCAGAAACAGGTCCTCTGGTTTTCCTTTCAGATGCCCACCCGTAATCACTACCGCCCGCATTCCAAGTTTAAGGATTTTGCGTGCGGCACGTTTTCTATCTGACGGCGTGCGGATTTTGATCCCAGACAGTATTTCAGCTTCCCTGATATTCGGGGTTACAAGATAGGCTAGAGGAAACAAACGCTCCTTCATCATCTCCACTCCGGTTGGAGTGAGTAGTTTTTGTCCTGAAGAAGAAAAAATAACGGGATCAACAACCAGGTTTTTAACCCTATAACGTTTAAGCAGAGAAGCCACCCGATCAACAATTTGTTCATTGCCCAGCATCCCAGTTTTTACGGCCTGGCATTTGCCATCTTCTAAAATGGACTTCAATTGGCTTTCCACAACGCCAACCGGCAAATCATCCACTGCCTGAACACCGAGGGTATTCTGGGAAGTGATCGAGGTGACCACTGTCTTGCCAAAGACACCCAGAGCAGAAAATGTTTTAAGATCGGCTTGAATACCAGCACCGCCTCCAGAATCCGATCCCGCTATCGTCAAAGCTACTGCAGTTTTATCAGGCATAAAAGATCTCATTGATGTAGAAAAATAATATAAGAAAATAAGGAAGGTTTAATGTAACAGACCACCTTGAAACCTGGCAATGAAATATTAGAGATTCTTCAGGCAACGGTAACGGATTTGGCAAGAGATCGGGGTTTATCGATATTACGCTTGAGGGAGGTAGCAGTAAAATATGCAAACAACTGCCCAATGACCAACTGAATAAGGGGCGCCGTCAAAGGAGGTACTTTGGGAAGGATCAGTTCTTCGCTATATAAATCCGAGTTTTTTCCCTGCTCGCCAAAGTGAATTCCCAGAACAAAACCTGCCCGGGCACGAATTTCCTCAACGGTGTGCATAGTAGCTAGATGAAGTGCTTTATCTTCAAGAGGTGGCACAAATACTATCGAAGCTACATCATCATCAATCATAGCCAGTGTTCCATGTTTTAAAAACCCGCCGGGCATTCCTTCAGCATGAACGTAAGCAACCTCTTTCATTTTCAAAGCCGCTTCCAGAGCAATGGGATAGTAAACTCCCCGCCCCAAATAAAGCCAGTTGCGAGTTCCTGAATACTTATGGGCAAGACGATGAATAAAACCGGACCGTTCATTCAAAATTCCCTGAATAATTTCAGGAAGCTCTCGCAAAGACAGCAAATGCTGGTTATAGGTTCTTCGGGTGATCACCTTCTTTTTTAAAGCAAGCTTCATAGCCAGCACTGTAAGCACAACCATCTGCGATAATGCCGCCTTGGTACTGATCACGCAGATTTCAGGCCCTGAACCCTGGAGAACTACTTTATCAACCAATCTGGCAATGGAAGAACCCATGACATTGACAACCGCCGCTGTTCGGGCTCCTCTGGACTTGGCGTGCTTCAATGCTGACAAGGTGTCATAGGTCTCGCCGGATTGCGAAGCAGAAAAAACCAGGGATTGTTTATTCACATTGGCCAATGCCATAAACTCATCGGAACTGATAGAGGGGAAAAATGCCTGGGCCAACTGCGAAAAAACATATTTGGCATATTTCGCTACATAAAAAGTTGTTCCCACTCCCAGTAAATAAGAGTCTTTGGACTTCGCAAACATATCAACAACCTCATCCAGCCCTGATGCCTCCAGATCCAACGCGTTGGAAATGGTTTGAGGCTGCTCATAAATCTCCTTGAGCATGTAATGAGGATAGCCCCCCTTTTTGGAAGTCTCACTGTCCCATTCAATTTTGGTAATGGATTTCGTGATCTCCTCCTTACTTAAAAGGTCTTTCACAACATAAGTGTCTCGTGAAACAATGGCATATTCTCCATCATCCAGAATCACAGCATTTTTAGTATGGTCGATGAAAGCATTGAAGTCGGAACCAATAAACTTAATTTCATCACCGATCCCCAGCATCAGAGGTGATTCCTTTTTCGCGCAAAATATCTGTTCGGGCAGATAGGATGAAATAAACGCAATCGCATAGGTTCCTTCAATGAGGTTCAGCATCTTCACAAAAGCTTTTTCAACATTGCGACTGCGCTTGTAAAACTTCTCTAAAAGGTGGGCAAGGATTTCGGTGTCCGTTTCAGAAGAAAACTTGAAGCCGTCCTTTTGCAGTTGAGCTCTCAAAGGACGATAATTTGAAATGATTCCGTTATGAACCACCGCGAAATTACTATCGCGGGAAGTGAACGGGTGAGTGTTCTCCTTCGTCACTTTTCCGTGTGTGGCCCAGCGGGTATGGGCAATACCAATTTTACTTTTATGTTGCAGGACATTGTGTTTTCGGTAAAACTCTTCCACCCCTCCAATATCTTTTTTGATGAGGAGACGTGTTTTATTCATCAGAGCAACACCGCAAGAATCATAACCCCTGTATTCCAGGTTCCTGATTCCCTCAAAAAGAAGATCAGATATATTTCTTAACCCAACAACACCGCTGATTCCACACATATTCGTCCCGTTATTTTTGTTTTACAGAGTAACAAGCAGGAATAGTTTTCCCAGGCGCAATCACCGTACCGGGTTGAAGAGTATTTCCAGCTCCCACAACAACTCCGTCACCCAAAAAAGCACCCAATTTTTTCATTCCCGTTTCTATGGACCGTTTTCCATTTTTCACTGAAATTGGCTTCCAGTCTACATTTCGGTTCACGGTCATACACCCAGCCCCCATATCCACATTTTCACCCAACACACTATCTCCGACAAAAGAAAGCCTGCCTATCTGTGTATTATCCATCACCACACAGTTTTTTAATTCCACACCACTGCCCACCGAACAGTTTTTTGCAACTGAAGTGTAGCTCCTGACAAGGGAGTTGTTGCCAATGTAGCTCCCCTCTCCGATACAACAGGGGCCTTCCAGCACCGCACCCGATTTAATGACTGCCCCCGCCTCGACGCGAACGATCCCCTGCAGGGTCACATTGGCTTCAAGCGTTGCGGTTTTGGCGATGGAGGTATCCTGCCATGAGTCCATGATCATCTTATTTGCCGTCAAAATTTCCCAGGGATAAACCACATCCAGCCAATCATCCTCCCACATGGAAGCACGCAGTCCCTCTCCCGCCACCACTTTCTTCAGTGCCTTCTCCATGGAGTTGCCTGAAGATTCCAACAATTGAAAAAAAGAAGCCGGCAGTATAAATACTCCGGACAAGACATAATTCCCCAGGTTATTCCCTTTGGGTTTCTCGATAATTTTTGTGATTTCCATACGTGCATTCAGGAAAACATTGCCAAACATCTGGTTGGAGGGAGGCAGGCATATAGAGGCGACCGGGCATTTGAATGAATGAAAAGATTGCAGAGTTTTACTGAAAATATTATCCGCCGTCAGGATATCTCCATACGCAAGCAGAAAATATTCACCCGGGAGGATTTTACTTTTAACCTGCATCACCGCATGCCCGATTCCCAGTTTGCGTTTTTGCTCCACATGATGCAAATTCGAGCCATTGTGGTTCTGTTCCTGAAGCTGTTCTAGTATTTTTTCCTGCTTGTGCCCGGCCACCACAAAGATGTCGTTGATCCCTGCACTTTTAAGCAAACCAAATGTGTTGTCCAGCAAAGTACGGCCCGCAACTCCAATCATGGAAATCGGCCGGGTTTCTGAAAATGGGCTGAGATGGGTGCCTTCACCTGCGGCAAGGATTATGGCTTTCATTTGAGAAGATCCCGATAAGGAAGGATAAAGTTATCTGCTAAGGATGATCCGCCAGTAGCTGCTCTGCCCGGTTCAAATCATCTGGAGAATTAATTCCCAGTATCTCGTTCGCATCCTGAGTCTGAGTCGCCCGAACAAGATACCCCTTTTGCACTAGATATTCTATTGTATCGGTCAAATAGTATTCCTGCTGAGCATTATCGACACCAATATGCCCTAAAGCCTTAAAAAACAACTCATTATCAAAACAATATACCCCGGAATTGAATTCGTCAACTTTTTTCTCAGCGGCCGAAGCGTCTTTAAATTCTACTATTTTTAATATGGAACCTTCGTCATCACGAATGATCCGGCCAAAATCATGGCTCCCACCACTTTTAAGAGTCAGCACCGTACATTTTGCCCCACTCGCCCTGTGCCCGGCAAGCATTTGTAGCAGGGTATTGGGTCGGATCAGGGGCATGTCTCCACATAACACCAAAACCAAACCTTCAAAGCTTTCCAGTTTCGCTTTGGCTTGTTGCGCGGCATGGCCCGTACCCAACTGCTCGTGCTGAACCACAAACTCAACCTCCCGGTCGGCAAAGACTTCTTGAACCTGATCGGCCTGATGCCCCACCACCACTATTGTCCGAGCAGGATTTAATCGTGAGGAAAGATCAAGCACATAGTGAAGAAGAGGATGGCCTGCAACGGGAAGAAGAACTTTGGCAAGAGAAGATTGCATGCGGGTTCCCTTACCCGCCGCTAAAATAATGACCGCTAGGTCTTGTTGTTGCATTTAATTTTATATTCTGCGATTTTTTTTCTTAACGTATTGCGGTTGATCCCGAGAATATTCGCCGCCTGAGTCTGGTTGCCGCCAGTTTCCTTCAGAACGATTTCAACTAGCGGTTTTTCAATGCCTCCCATGATCAATTCATGCAGATGCCCATTGTTTTTTTCATCCATCGCGCCAACGTATTGCCGGATGGATTTATCCAACCATTTTTCGAGAAAAGTTGTGACTTGTTTTTGGGGTTTTTTCATAGACGGAGGGTTCATTTTCCACTTATAGTTCAAAAATTGTGACGTCCTCCCCAGAGTCGCAAATGGCTGAATGCGGCGATAGTAGCAAACTCATCCCATGCGGTCAAGCATGGACTCGTAGACTTTTTAAAACCATGCAATTACAAGTTGATTCCTCTCCAATGCATGGTCTAAGATGAAGTGAAATTATCTAGAATCTTTTAAATACTGTTTTCACTCTATGAAAATCGCCTGCGTTACTTTGGGATGTAGAACCAACCAGCACGATACTGCTGAAATGCAGACCCTACTTGAACAGGAAGGATTCTCTATCGTCAACGGTAAAGAAAAAGCTGACGCATATGTCATCAATACTTGTACAGTGACACAGCGGAGCGATTACAGCTCCCGTCTTGCGGTTAAAAAATCCCTGGCGATCAACCCTGACGCACTAGTCGTCTTCACCGGATGTTATGCGCAGATGAATCCACAAGAAGCTTCCAAATTGAACGGCCTGGATATCGTTCTGGGCAATGCCGACAAACTCGAAATCGCTAACCTTATAAAAAAGAAGCTGTTAAATCCCGGTCTGCCTTGGGTAAAAAATGCAGGCACCGAGATCATCATGTCGGATATTCATAAAAAGCGGATATTTCGAACCATCCCTGTGCAGAACTTTCAGGGCATGACCAAAGCCTTCATCAAAATCCAAACCGGCTGTGATGAGAAATGTTCATTCTGCACTGTTGTCAAGGCACGAGGTAAGTCAGTCAGCGATTCACGGGAAAATATCATACACAATATCCAACAGGCCATCAATTCAGGGTTTAAGGAAATCACCCTCACCGGAATCAACCTGGGCACCTGGGGCATGGATCGAAACGAAACTTTCTCTTCTCTGGTTCGCGATATCGTTGAACTTTCAGGCGATTTTCGAGTTCGGTTGAGTTCGATCAATCCCATGGAAATCGATAACGACCTCATACGGCTCATGGCAGAAACCAAAAAGTTGTGTTCACATCTGCATATTCCCTTGCAAAGCGGTGATGACACAACCTTGAAATCCATGCGTAGAAATTACAGCCGGGATCAGTACCTCGAAGTCACGCAACGCGCAATCAATGCCATTCCCGGTCTGGGGCTGGGAGCAGATGTTATCGTCGGCTTCCCGGGAGAAACGGAAGAAGCATTTGAGAGCACCCGCAACCTGATAGAACAATTGCCGTTCTCCTATCTACACGTGTTTTCTTACTCGCCACGCCGGGGCACCGAGGCGCACCAGATCAAAGACGATGTTCCCGGCAACATAAAGAAACAAAGAAACCATATCCTGTCGCAATTGGTCGCTCAAAAATCTTTGAAAATTCGCGAGAGCTTTTTAGGACAACAGGAAACTGTCCTGCTTGAGAATCAACGCGACATGAAATCTGGGTGGCTCAAAGGCCATACCGGCAACTTTATTCCGGTCATTCTTGAAGGTGCTGACTCATTGAAAAATAGTCTGGTCCCCGTCACCTTGCAGGAAGTTTCCGAACATCAGGTCATAGGATGCCTCCAGTAATCACCCTCACCACCGACTTCGGCCTGGATGACCCTTTTGTCGGCATCATAAAGGGGGTCATTCTAAATATTGTGCCCGATGCCCAGATCATTGACATCAC
>JACNKA010000107.1 GCA_014382285.1 Nitrospinota bacterium
TATTTTTTGTCCCGGTGATTGCACAGCGATTTCTCCGCTTCGCCCGGAGCCTTTGATTTTGCCAAGGCATTGCTGGGTGCGGCGGTTCACCTCTCTTAACAAATGGTCTTCGAGAGCCAGTTTTCTTAAAGGGTTTTCATAGTGAGTTTTTGCAAAACCAGCTGACTGAAGTTCGATCTTTATGGACAAGCGTGAGGGAGCTGCAAAAGGATCGCCTTGCACGTGTTCAAAGGTTAAATCAAACAGGCCAAAACCGTAACTTTTGCCTTGCAGGATTTTATAGGCTTTATAACCTTTACCATCCAACGTTGTAATTTGGTTTATAAGTTCCTGTGGTGCAGGCATAAAGGTCAGTGGGAATAGTGTCCGGCAAAACCTTGCGCCGAAACCCCTACGGGAAGATAAGTGCGGGCAATGTTTGCGATATGGTTTCGGTATGAAAGGCGGACCGAATCTTCCTGCACCTGACTCATGGCCAAAGGAAGACGGGTTTTCAAAGTTCTGGAGCCTTGGGCGGTTCCGTCACCTTCTATAAAATGATCGATGATCACGGCGGAAGCTCCGGCATTTTTTAAGCGCTCAAAAAAGTGTTGTGGGTTCTCCAACGGATATAAAGGTGAAAGGCAGGCCACAGTTTTGAGACCCTGAGCTGACAGTTGCTCAAGAGCGGAAATCCGTTGCTCAATGCTACATGGGGGAGGGGGTAGTCCGGGCAGGCGGTTGCGGTCCCCTTCGATGGAGATGTGGACTCTGAGGGAACAGAGTCGTGATAGCTCCCGTAGGATTTCCTGGTCATCGAGAATGCTTGCGCTATGGGTCTGCAAGATCAATGTGTCAGGCGGACAAGTCGCCATGGCCCGAAGGATGGCACGGGTCACCCGGTACTTTTTTTCGGCGGGTTGCCAGGGGTCGGTGGAACTGGACATAAAAATCGTGAAAGAAATGGAACGGTGGTGAGCCCAGTTTTTTTCTTTTTCTGCTGACTGGGTATATAACTCCCCTGCGTTGATTTTAACATCGACAAACTTTCCCCATTCACGGCCTTGTGTCAACCAATGATTGAAACGAACATAACAACCTTCGCCACAAGAGGAAAGCCCATAGCCACAGCCGCGATAGGGATTCAGCGAGTGTGAGCAAACTCCAGTGAGATAGCCGCTGGAGCGGGTCAATAGAGTTTTGCTTTGCACCAGATTGATCTGCATACTATTCACTCAAAGGTAGGTTTGGGCTATTGCCTGAGAGTCAGGGGTTTTCAGCCCATTTTAGAGACCCGAGATTCATTTTAAAATTTGGGGCCGCCTGATAAAATACTTCATAAGCTCCTGTACTATTATTGGCATCTGCGGCCACCCATTTGCGGTCGGGAAAGTCTTCCAGATCCAACATCCAGACTTGTCGGTCATCTGTTTTTGTCAACGTCAGCGTTCCACGATCTTCCCCGAAAAAAAACTGTCCGTATAAGGTGACCGTGGTTCCGGGAGGGCCATCCAGAGTTAGGGAGTACTCGCCTTCACAAAAAAAGTTTCTCATGTCCCGGAAGTCTGAGAGGTTCTGACCTTTTTCAAGATAAAAAACTTCAGTGCAGGCACGTCCCCCAGGGAAAAGGCTCCAGGGGGTTGTGCTATCTCTGAACAGCACCAGTTCGGTTTTGGTTTCTCCTGCCCAATTGACAGAGGGAAAACCAAAAGCTATCATTATGAAAACCCAAATTATTTTCATGTTCATTTGTGGAAAATTTTAAAGAGTCTTTTAATAAGTTGGAAGTTTTATGTAGTGTCAGGCCTCTAAAATAAAGCGGGTCTTATGGTAAAAGCTGATTTATGTCCGCACCGTTGGTATTATTCCCGGCTGGATAGGAACCTGTTTTTTCGATAACCATTTTATCATTGTTTGGCTAAAGGCAGTATTTTCTTTGCCCGTTCCCCCTGAGTATAGGGGCAAAAAGCCAGATTTTTTATCACAGCTTTCGGCTTTTTGCTGGTGTTGACACGGCATTTTCCTCAGTACGGCAATATAAATTATGAGACAGGAGACGAAAATCAAAAATTCACTCCCCATGAAGTATTTGATCGCTGGCTTGACCCTTTCGGGGGTGATCTTTGTGATTGATACCCAAATTCCTTTAGGGGTTGCGGATGGCATGCTTTACGTCGTCTTGATTATTTTAGGATTGATGACAGGAAATCGGTCTTTTATTATTTATTTGGCGGTTTTGGGTTCGGTTTTAAATGCCGTTGGTTTCATGGTTTCACCACCTGGAGGCGAATTGGGTAAAGTTGTTGCCAATCGGTTTTTAGCAATTTTTACGATTTGGATGACGGCAATACTTTGTCTGATTATAAACAAGGCTGAGGAAAATCAGCGTTCACTTAATGACGAGCTGGAAGAAAAAATCAAGGATCGGACCAGCAAGGTTCAGGAAACAAATGAACGTTTAAATGCCGAAATAAAATATTCCAAACTGATCAAGACCATTGCGGTGGCTTCAAATGAAACCGCCGCGATAGATGAAACTTTGCGCTTTTGTATTCGTCAGGTCTGTGAATTTGCCGAATGGCCACTGGGGCACCTTTACCTTGCGGCTGAAAATCCTTCCGATGGGCTTGTCCCGACGCAGTGCTGGTATGTGGAGAATCCCGGGCAATTTGACACCTTCCAAAAGATCACACAGGAGACTCCTTTGGAGGAGGGGGTGGGTCTTCCTGGTCGGGTGCTGCTTAGCGGAGAGCCGGCTTGGATCATTGATGTGACGAAAGATCTCAATTTCCCTCGTGCCAAGCTGGCGCAGGATATTGGTGTTAAAGCCGGGTTTGCGTTTCCTATATTGATTGGCATCAGGGTAGTGGGAGTGATGGAGTTTTTCTCACCCAAGGCGGTGGAACCCGACCCGCAAATGCTCGATATCATGGCGCAGATTGGAACTCAACTTGGCAGGGTGCTGGAAAGAAAACAGGCTCAGGATGAAAGCGAACGTTCGCAGGATCAGTTGCGCAAACTTTATCATCGCCTGGAACAAGTGCGCGAAGAAGAAAGAACTCGCACTGCGCGAGAAGTTCATGACCATCTCGGTCAAGTGCTCACCACCATTAAACTGGAGCTTTCCTTGCTCCGTAACAAACTCGTCAATGACAACCCGGCGATTAAAGAATCAACAGACCAGCTTCTTGAAATGAGTGACGACGCCATTCAAACCGTTAAGAAAATTTCAATGGATCTCAGACCGCCGATTCTGGATGATCTGGGAATTGCCGAGGCCATTGTATGGCAGGTCAAAGAGTTTACGGGTAGGACGGGAATTGAATGTGAATTCGAGGATGATCTGGATGATTTTGAACCCGATCTGGAACGTGCCACCACCTTGTTCCGGGTGTTTCAGGAGACTCTGACTAATATTGTTCGCCATGCAGGGGCAACCAGAGTTTGTGTTACACTGGGTCAGAATGATAAAAATGTCAGCCTTCAGGTGCAAGACAATGGGTGTGGGATATCACCCAGCCAGGTATCGAGCCTGAGGTCTTTGGGCTTGCTGGGTATGCGGGAACGGGCAATGGTCTGGGGTGGTAATGTTCTGATTCATGGCATTCCCGATGGCGGTACAACTGTAAATATCACTATTCAAAAAGGATGATCATGGCGACAAAGAAGGAAACAGGAAAAATAAAAATAATCATTGCGGACGACCACCCACTATTTCGTCGAGGCTTGAAACATGCCTTTTCTGAAACCCCTGATATTGAGGTTGTGGGTGAGGCGGAAACCGGAGAAGAGTTGTTGGATAAAGTACGAGGTATGGATTTGAGCCTCGCTCTTCTGGACATTTCTCTGCCTGGAAAAGGGGGGCTGGAGCTTCTCAAACAACTGAGAGAAGATCGTCCCAAACTTCCTGTCTTGATATTAACCGTTTACCCGGAAGAGCATTACGCTGTTCGTTTTTTCAAAGCCGGGGCATCGGGTTTTATCACTAAGGAAAGCAGTACCGACCAGATATATGCGGCAGTGCGAAAAGTGGCCGATGGAGGTAAATATGCCAGCCCTGAAATCACCGAAAAACTGGCATTTGACTTCACGAAGTCAGACCGACCCGCACACGAAAGACTTTCGGACCGGGAGCATCAGGTTTTTATGATGCTGGCGGAGGGGGGGTCTCCCACTGAGATTGGCAAAGAGTTGTCCCTGAGCGTAAAAACTATCAGCACGCACCGTTCCAGGATTCTGGAAAAAATGCAAATGAAGAAAAATGCTGAATTGATCCATTACGCGATTTCCCAAAAGCTTATTCAATAACACTTTTCAGTTCAATACTGCCTTCCCTCTCCGTAGATATAGTTCAGGTCTTACTGTAGGACAAGCACCTATTCTGGTGTAGTCCTAAGAGTCTTTAATGTAGGGTTAAGTCCTGCCTCATAAAAGGCGTTAGGCCTATATTAACGACAAGTCCTATCTATTAAACTCTCTCAGAAAAATGAGTAATGAAAAATAGTCTGCTACACGATAGAGTGTTTTTAATAAACAAAACTAAGGAGAGGGTTATGAAAAAGATTTTTGTTTTAACAGTGGCTTTCATTGCAGGTTTTGCCCTGGTTGCTAATGCGGGCTCAATCTCTACGGGTCAAACCACAAAATGTAATGACGCAAAAAGCATTACGCTTGAGACTGCAGGTCCAGCAAGCTCATCTGACGACAAATTCGGTTATTCCACCAATGACCGAGGTGGTGCGAATGTTGTTATCTGGAAGTCTTCTAACTTCACCACGATTCCTATAACCTTAGGACCGAACGACAATAACGACAGTCTTAACGGTACTGATGGTGGAAAAACTGGTCTTCCTCAAAGAGGCGGAATGGGCAAGCACAAAGTAACCTTGGTTTCTCAGCCTGAATTCAGCCGTGGTGACTCTATTGGCGATATCAGCGGATTGGTTAAGATCACCAATACCGGCCTGAACGCTGTTACGGTATCTTGTAACTAAGTTAGATTTGATTTAGTAAGGGCTTAATCAGCGAGTTGGGTCCTTACCCTAGAGAACAGCCGACCTCTCCCGGTCGGCTGTTTTTTTTTGTTTTTTCTCTTGCCGGGTCCTGTCAGCTAAATCCTGATCATTGTCGTTGTTGTTATCCCTCTCTTTAATTCCCCGTTTGGTTTGCGGCTGTTCCCGTGTTTTTCTGTGTTTGATAAAATCAGGGCCTTTTTTTTTGAAAGAGGGTTCTTCATTATTCAACAAGACCTGCTACTACTTCTTATGATCTGAGAGAGAAATTCTTATATCAAAGGGGATGAATAGGCTATTAAAAAAATGGTTCCCGGCTGATATCTAAAATATATGCAGTTCATTAAACTCTCCAATAATTATGAAGATATTTATTAGCACTGCTGAGTGAGTGATTTTTATAAAACAAAAAAAAGGAGAGGGTTTATGAAAAAGATTTTCGCTTTAACGGCTATGTTCATTGCGGGTCTGGCATTTTCTGCTAACGCGGGACAGATCAGCAATGGTCAAACGGTAAAATGTGACAATGCAAAAAGTATCACGCTGGAAGCTGCCAAAGTTGCTAACGCGACCACGGACAAATTCGGTTACACCGACAATGACAGAGGTTCCGCTAACTTGATTTTGTGGAAGTCTTCTAACTTCACCACGATTCCTATAACTTTAGGACCGAACGACAGCAACCAGACTCTTGTGTCTACGGATCACGGATTAACCGGCATTGCTCAGAGAGGCACCATGGGTGCTGGCAAAGTAACGTTGGTTTCTCAGCCTTTTTTCAGCCGTGGAGACTCCATTGGTGATATCAGCGGATTGGTAAAAATCACCAACACGGGTTCTATCCCGGTTACGGTTACCTGCAACTAAGTTTTAAGTTTTTTTTGTGAGGGCATAATCAGCGAGTTTTGCCCTTACCCTGAGACAGCCGGCCTTCTCCCAAGGCCGGCTGTTTTTCGTTTGAGGCTCCGATCATTTTTTCCTACCTGTTCCTTTAGTTGCTCAATTTACCCACTCTGACGATTGCGCTTAATTTTTTCCAACTAATTTGTTACTCTTAGCCGTTTCTCACACCACCTGACAATAACAGATCCTTTTTTAGGTAATTTAATGAGTGAATCCGTCAAAGTTCGTTTCGCGCCCAGTCCCACAGGATTTTTGCATATCGGTGGGGTGAGGACAGCTCTGTTCAACTGGCTGTTTGCCCGCCATCATGGTGGGCAATTCGTGTTGCGCATTGAAGATACAGACCATGAGCGTTCCACGGAAGAATCTATTGCAGAAATTCTGGAGTCCATGCGCTGGCTGGGGCTGGACTGGGACGAAGGCCCTTACAGGCAAACCGAGCGGCAGGAACTTTATACACAAAAGGTCGACCAGCTTTTCAAGGCAGGCAAGGCCTACCGTTGCTACTGCACGCCGGAAGAATTGGACAAGAGACGGGCTGAGGCGCAGAAAAAGGGACTCAAACCCAAATATGATGGAACTTGCCGGGAGCGGGCCGATCAGCCGGAAGGGGTTCCATCCGTGATCCGGTTCAAGGCACCGCTTGAGGGTTCGGTGGTGGTTGAAGACCTTTTGCGCGGCAAGATTGTGTTCGATATCACCGAACTGGACGACCTGATTCTACAGAGAACCGATGGTTCTCCCACTTATAATTTTGTCGTGGTGGTCGATGATGCTGATATGGGCATTACTCATGTGGTGCGTGGAGACGACCATCTTTCCAACACGCCTCGGCAATGTTTGTTGTATGACGCCCTGAGTTTTCCCCGTCCCCGATTCGCCCATATTTCCATGATCCTGGGGCAGGACAAGACCCGACTGAGCAAGCGTCATGGGGCTACTTCGGCACTGGTTTATCGCGACATGGGCTTCCTGCCTTCTGCGATGATCAATTATCTGGCCAGACTGGGTTGGTCGCATGGCGATCAGGAAATTTTTTCGAGGGAAGAAATGGTGCAACTCTTTTCCTTCGATTCGGTTCACACCTCAGCGGCGGTGTTCGATCCCGACAAGCTGTCCTGGTTGAATGAACATTATATAAAGAATACTCCTCCTGAAGAACTGGCCCGGCATTTGGAGCCGTTTCTTATTAGCTCGGGAATCCTGCAGGAAGGTCACGGCCTGGGCGTTGCAGAAATCGCCAAGGTCATTCCATCCTTGAATCAGCGTGCTAAAACTCTTGTGGAGATGGCGGAAAAGTCGGCGTTCTATTTTAAAAAGGAAGTCGAGTTCGATGAAAAGGCGAAAGCCAAGTTTTTGACTGCTGAGGCCAGGCCGTTGCTGGAAAAAGCCATTGCAGGGCTTTCCCGATTGGATGACTTTTCTGTAGAAAAGATTGAGGTGTTATTCAAACAGGTTGTAGAAGAAGAGGGCACGAAGCTCGGCAAGTTAGCACAACCGGTTCGTGTGGCCCTCACCGGCACTACGGTGAGCCCTGGCATTTACGATGTCATCCTGCTTCTTGGAAAAGAAGAGACCCTCAACCGGTTGAACCAGGCTCTGCCATAGAATTCTGGTCCCTAATCAGTCCGTCTACTTTATCATTTCCCCGATGTCGCGGACTTTTACTTGCCCCTCAAGGCCTTTGGCTTTCACTGCATCTTCCAGCATCAACACACAGTAGGGGCACGACACGGCGATGGTGTCGGGGTTGGTGACCATCAACTCATCCAGTCTGTGATGGCTCATTCGAGTTCCGGTATTTTCCTCAAGCAGAAACCGGGCACCGCCGGCGCCACAACAGGTCCCGTTTTCACGGCTTTGCTCGACTTCCTGAACATTCTGCACTTCTGCCGCAAGTACCTTGCGGGGTGCATCGTACACGCCATTATGCCGACCCAGATAGCAGGAGTCATGCACCACGACATTGCTGTTGGTTTTTTCTCCGAGTGATATTTTCCCATCGGCGATCAAGGTTTCCAGTAATTCAGAGTGGTGGATCACTTCGAGATAAACTCCGAATTCGGGGTACTCATTTTTCAGCGAGTTGAGACAGTGCGGGCAGTGGGTGATGACTTTCAGCACTCCTTGTTGCTGGAAGGTCTCGGTATTTTGGCTGGCCAGCATGTCGAACAGATACTCGTTGCCGGCTCTACGGGCCGGATCGCCAGTGCAACCTTCACTGTTGCCGAGAATAGAAAAGCTGACTCTCGCCTGTTTCAGAGCTTTAACCACTGACTCGGAAATTTGTTTGCCACGTGTATCAAAAGACCCGTTACACCCTATAAAATACAAATATTCGGTGGGCCTGGTCTTGTCCCAGATGGGGATGTCCAATGCTTTAGCCCAGTCGGCGCGTGAGTTTTTAGGGAATCCCCAGGGGTTGGACTGCGTTTCCAGTGATTTGAAAGCAGACTCCAACTCTTTCGGATAACGGTCTTCGGTGAGGACCAGTCCGCGTCTGAGATCGATCACTTTATCGACGTATTGGATCATCACCGGGCAGGCGGATTCGCAGGCCCCGCAGGTGGTGCAGGCCCAGAGGACTTCGTCCTCAATCACATCGCCGAGAAGAGCCATATCGGAACCGGGCGGGCTGTTAAGATGATCTCTTAAATTAACCGTGAGTTGTTGTGGTGAGAGAGGTTTGCCGGTCGCCAGTGCCGGGCACACCCGGTCGCACCGGCCACACTGGGTGCAGGTATGCAGATCCAGCATCTGCTTCCATGTGAAACTTTCAACCTGGGTGACACCAAAAGTTTCTTTTTCGTCGTCTTCAAAATCGATGCGGCGCAGACCGTTTCCGGGATTCAAATGGGACAGGAAAACATTTGGGATGGCCGTCAAAATATGAAAGTGTTTGCTACGTGGAAGCAGTGTCAGAAAAAAAAGGATGGCAGAAACATGCGTCCAGTAAGCCAGGCTGTGCAGATGTCCGGCTAAATCATTTCCTGCCAAAATGACAAGAGGAGCAAAAAGAGCTGCCAAGGGGCCGGATTTTTCAATGTCCGGGTTGAGAGCCAGAAAAGTGGAGTCGAACAAAACGTCACTGGTCACGATAACGAGTATCAGGCCCAGAATAGCCAGTCCCTCGATAGAGAGTGTGAGTCGATCGGGCTTAACCACCAGTCTGCGGTAAAGTGCATAGAGAACTGCCAGAGTGACCATGAAAACCACACCATCCTTAACCCATAAATAAGGCAGGATCAGAAAGGCGGTGGCGGAAAAATGTGACGTGATATTGGGGAAAAGCCCGATGAAAAAAAATTCCCCGGCACGAACAAGGAGGATCAGGAATCCCCAGAAAATCACAGCATGCATCCAGCCTGATTTGGGTTCCTTAAGAAGCCGGGTTTGACCAAAGGCAATGCTAAGAGTTGTGAAAATTCGTTTTAAGGGTTGATCTGTGCGATTTTCTTTTCCGGCTTTTCGCAGGAGCTGAAGTTTTGGCCATGCACTCAAGGTGAAGGCGGTCAGCGAGCTGAGCATGAGAAAAATCAGAACCCAGGGTTGCAGGTTGGGGGAAACCCATTCGAAAGCGCGGTTAATATGTTGATCCATGAGCGGTGTAATCCTTTTAACGGAGGAGGCAATTAGCCGGATATTGCATGAACAAAAAGCCTGACATTAAGCGCACCCCGACACAAAGTGCAACCCCCTCAATCCCCCTTATCAGGGGGAATTAATTAAATGTCCCCCCTGACAAGGGGGGATTAGGGAGGTTAAAACCAGTAACAGTAAGAATACTTATGCAATATCTGGGCTAGCGATGATTTTCTCCGCGAATAAAACTGGCTTTACGGGCCATTTTGCCTTTTTAGGGCAAGAAAACTCTATAAAAGAATTCAATGTTATCTGCCGCCACGGCTTGTGGGCCGATCGGCGAATTCCTAGATTATTGTTTTTATTCGTGAATTGCTATTTTATTCGTAGTCTGGGTAATATATAATTAAAGCGTGAAAGGTTATCTCCCATTCCAATTCGATTTTGGAGGTTTTTGGTCTTGTTGAAATTTATGCGGGTTCAGTTATTGCAAGTTTTGGTGGTTGCGGGGGTCATGCTCCCTCTCACTGTGCTTGCTGTTCCTATTCAGGATGAATTTGACAGAAATCAGGCCGGGAACCGTCCAGGGGTTTTTCCACAATGGCAAGGAACACCTCCGGTGAACCAGGACCTTTACCCCAATCTAACGGACGGAATCAATGAACCGCATCCTTTACCGACCCATGTTAATCGCGATTTTTACACGCAATTGTTGAAAGTTGAGCCAGTAGATCAGGTGCAAAGCAAGGTGTTCAATTCTGCGAGGTTTAACCGTCTCCAACGGATCGGAGTTTTGGGGTTTGAAAATAAAACTTTTGCGCCATTTGAAGACAAGTCTGCCGGGGATGTTGTATCCAGACAGGCGTATCATGAATTGAAAACTAACAAGAGCTACTCCAATATCATTCCTCCGCAGTTGATGGAAGATGTGCGGCTTAAAATTGTTAAATCCCCCGGCTCAGCAGCCAATCAAAATAATCCGGATAGTGAAGAAACAACACCGTTGGTTTCTGGCTATAGAGTTGATGCTGTGATGGTTGGAGCGGTCTCAAAATATACCGACAAGTATGTAGACCGGTATGGGGAAATTCAGAAAAGTATAGCCAGCGGTTTGGAGTTCACGGCTTTTTTAGTGGACCCGCGAACCCGGGAAGTTATATGGGGTGCCCGTTTTGTAGGACGGCAACGACCGGGAGTGCAGAATTTTGGTCAGCATGGAGGGCGTTGGCTGAATAAGGAGGCCTTCACCCGCTCAGCCATGAAGTTTGTGTTGAAAGAATTTAGAAATCGACCTCATAATACTTTGGAAGAACCTGTCCAATGAATGAACCTTTTGATGGAACCGCGCAGCCTGACCCTGAGATAGGTAAAAAAAGGAAACTTTGGCGGAACCTTTTTTTGCTCAACCTCTGCGTTTCCCTGCTTTTGGTTGGCATTTTCTGGTTGCCTTCAAAGCTGGATCAGGTAGCCGATTTTCTCAATTCTCCCAGCGTTAACCTTCCCGAAGAAGGCAAAATGGTTGAGAAGCCTGTGGAAAAGGTGGAACCCGCAGCGAAAATCACCAACCTGTTGGCAACTCAGGTGACCACGGTAAACGCGTCTTCAGAAAAAGAATATGTGTATTTTGATTTTTCCAGTGGTAAGCCGGTTCGTATTCTGGACCCCTCATCTCTGGAGTGGGATCTGGCATTTAGAAGAGGCAAGGTGATATCCAATGGCGGTGCTTCCAGCAAGTTGGGGCAAGCGGGTCTCATCGACCTGGGTGTGGTCGAATTTGACGAGGTGCAGGAAGTGCCTGTGGACAGTTACGCTCAGGATGTAGCTGCGAAAACTGAAACAGAAAATCCAGTTCTTTTAAAATGGTATAATTATAATTACTTCACCCACAAGTTGACTGCCAAGAAGAATAGTTATGCGGTGCGGACCGCTGATGGTAAATTTGCGAAGTTCCAGTTTTTGAGCTTCTATTGCGATAACAAAGAGGCTGGATGTATCAAAATACGTTATGTGTATCAGGATAACGGGTCCAGTAGCTTTTTGAGAACAGGTGGCGCTTTTACGACAACCTCGACGGCTTCCTCCCTGCCGGAGACAGCGAACTCGTTTTAATATCAATAGAGAAATTGTTGAAGTTATTGAGACCGCTCTTCCCAAGCCCGGTCTTTTCTGCTAAAAATGTGCTTCAGCGTGGTATTCCGGGAAAAAATAAATTTAGTGACCTTAATTAATTTTGTTCGAAAAATGTATTTGGAGAAAAATGAATGCCGACTTTAAAAGGTTTATTATTCAATCAATATGCCGCCGAGGGTCTCTCTGCGTTGGTTGAAGAAATGCAGTCCAGCTATACTGCGAAAAAAGGGCGTAGGTTTAATCATAATAATATTACCTACGAAATCAGTCGTCCTGCCCTGAATGGCAACGCCATTGAGTTTGAGATCAGCTCAAAAATCCCAGAGGATGAGCTCAAAACTCCCAAGGCGATGGAATCCTATTTTGATCAAATGAAAAAAAATCTGAACAAAGGCAAGAACAAGCCGGTGTCGATTGAAAGGGAAAATATAGTCTGGGACTCAAAAAAAGAGACTGAGAAGAAACGCGACTATGTAAAGCTTCAATATCGATATGCTCTGGATGATTTGTTCGACAATAAAGTAGTGGCCAAACGGCACGAAAAAGTTATGAGTGGCCAGGCTGACCCATCCATGCCGGATACTTCCAGTGCTTTTACCAAGGCGGGAAAGGTTGTGCTGGGTGTTGTCCGGGAAACCATGCAACAGCTTGGTAAAGAAAGCTTGACCGAACTGATGGAAGTTAACAAAAAGGTCAAAGCCTCGCTGAAAGGCTAAGTCTGATGGGTTCCGTAAAGTATTACCTGGGCAGGGCTTTGCAGTTAATAGGTCTTGCCACCATCTCGGCAGTGGTTCTTATGTTTTTTACACAGATGAGTATGGAACCCCTGTTGATCTGGTCGTTGATTGGTGCATCCGAGTTTTATGGCGGAACCTGGTTGTTGGGCAAAGAGGATGGGTGATCGGCCTTTCCTGCCTGACAGTGCAATATTCTCCCCTTAAGCAATAAAGACCACTTGTGAAAACTCTTCTTGAGCAACCTGGTTTTTTGGCCCCATCGGGAACGATCGGGGCTGATGTCAGCTACCTGCTGGCACTAGTTTTTACCATTCTCTTTCTTGTTGCCTGGAGAATGGCTAAAAAGGCCCAGGGAACCCGACACCATAAACTGATACTGGTCTCCATGGTGGCGATGATTGTTTATTTCGTCGCTTACTATTACGCCCGCAGTTTAGGGGTTCTCTCATTTGAGGGAAGAGAGGGCTTTGGCGGGCCGGATGATGTTTACGAGAACGTTTTTGTTCCGGTATTAACCACTCATCTCATTCTGGTCACTTTGGGGATGATTCTTGCTTTTTATATGATTCCGCAAGGGTTCCGCGCCAGTGACAAGACCGGTGGGGATTACCGCTTGAATTCCGGGGAATTGAAAATGAAACCCAGGACATTCAAATTAGTCATGTTCACCATTCTCGGTTGCTGGGCTGTGGTTCAGGTTCTCTTATTAGTAACTCGGCAGAATCCGTTTGGAGCCAGTGTGGCGTATGGGATGATTTTCGCGACCGTTGCCCTGGTGACGAGCCTTGAGAAATTGATCGAAAAATTGCTTCCAGATGGGGCGAAGCGGCACCGGGTTCTGGGCCGCACCACCATGGTCATATTTGCCTTGATTCTGGTGACGAGTACCGCAACCTACCTCATGCTTTATTTCATTTATCCGCTCAAACATTGACCGAGCGGGAGTGGAAATCAGGAGGATGTGACAAACCCCGGCAAAAAGATCGCCTGAAATGGGCAAATCTTTAAAACAGGGGGTTTTGCCCTTGACACTCCATGATTTAACTGATAAATTTCGCGGAATTAAATGACTTCGAAATACATGAGAAGAAGGTATAAGGCAACTAGTCCGTTAACGCTAAGACCAATGTAAACGATGGTATCAAAAATTTTTCCGTCTTTGCTGGCCATAAAAATCCTCAAAATGTGATTTTTTTCTTTGAAATAAAAGAAATATACCCTATCATTCAGTTTTTAAAACTGTCAAGAATAAACTTTTTTAAATAAAGAATTAATTTAATTTTTCCGGAGCAGACTATGGATTTAGAAAAGATTAAGGAAAAAGCGGGACCCCTGATTTATATCGGAACCATTATTTTCTCGCTGTGGTTTTTCTATTGGTTTGCGTCCGTTTGGCGGTAATCGATTGGGAAAAGGAATCCAATCATTAATTTTTTTGTGGAGTTTAAGGAAATATGAACGATTTTTCGGCTGACGAACAGAAAAAGTTTATCACTCCAAAATCCATTATCTGGTTCCTCATCGCCTTTGCCTGCATGGGTGGTTATTACTTCCTGATTAATATTGGGTTGATGAAGGTACAGGGACTTGATTTCTTCTATCTTTGGAGTTCAGGTGGTGGCGGCGGAGCAAGCCATTAATCCTGAGTAACGGATCTTGAAAAGATGACAAGCCCTTCGGGCTTGTCATTTTTTTTTGCCTGATAATGGCCCTCTCTTTAATAATCTCGAACGAAATTAAACTATGAATGAAAAACCTTCCTGCCGGGTCTACCTTTTCCGTCATGGCGAAACCGCAAACTCAAAAGAAGTGTGCTTCAATGGGCATTTCGATGTGGGGCTTTCCGCGAAAGGTGAAGACCAGTTTAAGGAATGGGCTCAGCTTTTAAAAAATGAACCCTTCACAGCCATTTATTCCAGTGACCTGCAACGTACCCGAACAGGTGCCCGATCATTGGGAGAACCACACCAGCTAGAACCCGTGACCTACCCAGAGTTGAGGGAGCTGTGTTTTGGCGCGTGGGAAGGGTTGAGCATTGCTGAAGTTGAGAAGAAATTCCCCAAGCAACTTGACGAACGCATGAAAGATATAGAAGGGTTTCACGTAGAAGGGGGCGAGACCTTTGAGCAACTCAAGCAACGAGTCATACCTCGATTTGAGGAGATCATTGCCCGGCATCCTAATGAACAGATCGCATTAGTTTGTCACGGAGGCGTGAATCGGGTGATTCTTTCCCACCTTCTTGAAGTGCCGATAAAAAGAATTTTCAGAATGAAGCAGGACTATGCGGCACTCAACATCATCCAATATTATGGCGATGAACCCGTGGTGGAATTGTTGGGCGGGGCGACCCACCTGCCCACCTCAGCTCAGGATAAAAAAATAGCCATACAATAGAAAGGGCTTTTTGATGGAGAGATTTCTGGTCGAGATCAAAAACGCCGATGTATTTGTTGGCGGCAACCCGGTTCTCAAGTCTTTGAGCTGGACCATGAACGAAGGTGAGAACTGGGCTATCGTGGGCAATAACGGTTCGGGTAAGACCACGCTCATGAAGCTGATCTTTGGCGAAATCATTCCGGTCTATGGCGGGCAGGTGCATTGGTTCGGAAAACGCGAACACAGCCCGCTTCTGCAAGTGCGTGAAAAACTGGGCTATGTATCCGCCGAATACCAGACCAATTATGACCGCCCGGCAACAGGCTGGCAGGTGGTGGCCTCAGGCTTTTTTTCGTCGATCGGGCTGCATGAACAGGTCACACCTGAACAAAAAGAATCGGCACTCCAAGCCATGGCCCATCTGGGGATTGAGTATCTGGGCAATACGTCCTTCCGCCAAATGTCTTATGGCGAAGCCCGTAGAGTTTTATTGGCAAGAGCTATGGTACACCGCACCAAATTACTGATCCTCGATGAACCCTGCGCCGGTCTCGATATCCCTACCCGCGAACGTTTCCTGACAACGCTGGAAAAACTGAAACATACCAGCATGATCTATGTGACACATCGAATAGAAGAAATCATGCCCTGTGTCACCCATGTGCTTTTCCTCAAAGACGGTCAAATATCAGCACAAGGCAAGAAAGACGAAATGCTGAACTCAGAAACCCTATCCCGTGCATTAGGTTGCCCCCTGTCAGTGGAAAAGAAATCCGACCGCTACTGGCTCTCACTCCCGTGAGAGGGAACTAGCCCACATATTGCATGAGTATTACCCGATGGATGCAAACATTATTAAACCACCCTCACCTCAATCCTCTCCCCTCAAGGGAGAGGAAGCAAAGAGTCCCTTCTCCCCTGGTGGGAGAAGGCTAGGATGAGGGGGCTGAATATGCTTCACACCCTTTCTTTGAGCAACAAGGCAGAGTACCACCGCTGACCAGCGTAACGCGGTACCCGGTGAGCGCATGTGATAACCCCCCCCCACCTGTCACCCTGAGCAAAGTCGAAGGATCATGCCCCGCAGGGGCAGTGCTTAAACTCCCTCTTTCTCAAAGTACCCGTACCGGGCACGAAGGCTAAGGTTAAGTATCACGAGGGTTGGGGTGATTTACCACAAGGGGTTTAGCTTTCATTCTGAGCTAGTGATATTCAACCGTTGCCTTCATGCCCGGAACGGGTGTGACGAAGAATCTACTTTTCGATGCGGGAAGTTGCTATAATTCCGCGTAGCGATAATTAATGAAATTATTGTTAAGAAAAGACCTGCCCCCTTTGCAAAGCGGGCATTGGTTCTGCATTAGATAATGGAGATTATGGGCTATATGAAAATAGATATTCATGTTCATACAAAAAAAACGAAGCAAGGTGATGCTACGACACGAGAAATTGACGCGAAAAGATTTCACGAAATCATCTCATCTACTGAAGTAAAGATAGTTGCGATTACCAATCATAATGTTTTCGATTCGGCTCAATATAAAGAGTTTGTGGAGGCCGTGGCTGATGATTTTCAAATATGGCCAGGTGTAGAGCTTGATGTCCTTGAGGATGGCCGTAAAGGCCATCTAATAGTGGTGGTATCGCCAGAACATGCAAACGAATTAGAAGAGACTATCGTAAAAATTTCCAAAGATAAAAGTCCTGACGATTTCAATATTTCCATCAGCAAAGTCATATCTAATTTTGACAAGCTAAACCCACTTTATATCGCTCACTATCAACAGAAAAAACCTCATTTGTCAGACGAAGATATTGAGCAAATTATTGCAAGCACATCGAACAAAAATAGAGTGTTAAAGGAAGCAACCAATGCGGTTTCTGCCGGAATTTTTATTAGCCATGGTCACGCTTCCATTTATGGTTCTGATCTACAAGTTTGGGAGAAATATCAATCAAATTCTAAAAATCTTCCTGATCTCAGATTGCCAGTTGAGAGCTTTGAGCAATTTTGTTTGCTCCTTGATAAAGATCAGAAGGCCATTGACACTCTTTTAGACAAAAAGTCCCGCGAAAAAATTCTTATAAAACCTTTTAATGATGATTCGCGACTAGAGCTAGTTGTTTATGACGATATCAATATATTTTTTGGAGCAAAAGGGACAGGGAAATCAGACATATTAACTGCTATAGGAAATTATTATTCTCACAAAGGAATAGGTTGCAGAAAGTTTGAGGCTGGGTCCGGTACGTTGGAGGAATTATATGATTTTGGCGGAAAGAATTTACAGCTTGACCTAAATGATTACGAAATTAAATATTGTCAAAAAGAAATTGAATTTGTCAAAAAAGCCCAAGAGGTAAGCATAACTAGCCTATCAAAATACATGAATTTTTATAAAGGGAAATCAGCAAATAAAAAGGCGAATAATATAAAGATCAAGGATTTTTCTAAGGTAGACACTAAGCATTTCGAGAGACAATTTGAAAAGGCACAAACTTCTGATAGTAAAGTAAAAGAATTTAAGAAATTCATAGAAAAAGACACTGTTATTAAAGAAATCCTAACCGAAGAAAAATTCGATACTCTTATCTCGATTTTGACGGAAGCTATTCAAGGGCTTGAAGAAAAAAACTTTGAAGAATTCTCGAATGGTAAAACAGCCTATCTATTTAACAAAATCATTGAAATTTTTAAAAAGGAAATTTCTAAAAAAACCGGAGCCCCCGCCAAACCTAGTGAGACTGGATTCCGTAAATACGCGGAAAACCGAATCAATATCGAAAGGGCAGCAAAAACCATATCGGTTAATATCAATAAAAAAATTAAGCCCACTGAAGTGTATGTAGGAAACCTAGATGATAAAGGTGAGCTTTACTGCAAAACCGAAATCGCAATCCAGAATGGTAAAATTATTGATAGTAAATTTAAAACAATTACTAAGTCAGCTAAAAAAAAGGCGCAAAAAGAATTCTCAAAGAAAATTGCAAGCATCATGGACAAGGTTTATACCCACGACCTTTTTATTGAAATTTTAGAGCTAAATAAGATAGATGATATAGATACTATCCCAACGATTGTTGAGCTTTTAATTTTCAATAAAACATTTACAATTAATAGTAGTGAGTACAAGCCATCAACAGGAGAGGCTTCAATGATATTGCTTCATAAAGAGCTAAGTGAAGACAAGGATGTGTATATTTTAGATGAGCCTGAAAAAAGCTTGGGCAATGAATATATCAACAACGTAATTGTTCCCTTAATTAAAGAAAAGGCAAAAATCGGGAAAAAATTATTTATTGCAACACACGATGCCAACATTGCAGTTAGAACCTTGCCATACAACTCAGTTTATCGAGAGCATAGTCAAGAGGGATATAAGACGTATGTAGGCAATCCTTTTTCTAATAATCTTGTGGAAATCAAGAGATCGCAGAAAAAATTGGATTGGAAAAATATAAGCATGAGGACATTGGAGGGTGGAAAAGAAGCTTTTGGAGAAAGGGGGCAAATATATGGTAACCCATGAAGCAGAGATAATCGAAGTTGATAAGGAGCATTTCCTTGCTCTAAAAATGCCGGATAATACGCTCAAAATAGCTATTACTCAGGATGCACCCAAAGAGGTTAAAAAGGTCTTTAATGAGCTCATCGTATCCCTTAAAAATGAAGTTTTTAAATTTTCATTAAAAAAACAAGAGGATGAAGATATTTATTATCATGTTGCGAAGGAATATATTTCACAACTGAACTCAGAACTGAATGATATTTTTAAGGAAATGGAAGAATATAGTTTGCTAGATGGAGATAATAAATAAAGTGGTCTACCCCTCCGTAGCAAATTTGTTTTGTTTCCCGGCCTCGTAATATTCTCCCTAAGTCCCCTTAACAGCGGGAAGTTTGAACATCGTTCATTCCTTTTCTAACCGGAAAATTTAATTTGCTTGGCTTTTACTTAAATATTTTCGCCTGGAAATGTTTTTCGATACCACTCTAAAGTCAGCGGATAGACGCTATCATCGTCTGCTATTTCGTAGTCTAGTTCATCGCCTAAGAGAGCCTGAGCCATTAGCGCCCTTTCTCTAAGAGGAATGGCACTGATTGCCAGCTTTGTATTTATTTTTTCCATTACTTCATCAAACTTCTTCGGGTCAGTGAGTTCTTCCGGTCTATTCATCAAACTAATCTCCTCCTTATCTTGCGTCAAACAATAGCGAGGCGTGTTTTCTAATCGCCTTGCAGTCAGGTGGCTCATCCTGCCATAGCCAAGGGGCACGCCTGGTGGCGAAGAACCCCCCTGATAATAACAAATATCAGTATTTATCGGACAACAATTCATTACTGTTTAATGGGTTATTGCACGCTGTCCCCTGGGTAGAGGATGCAGTTAGCACGGTCTTATACAGCCGAGATGACTCTTTTCTGGCCAGATAAAGCTATTGCACGCTGGCCCTACGCCTAGTAGTTGCTATTTGATTTTGGACGGGGTAAAATTTTGCTTCTTTTACCAGTCGAGGCAAGTTGTCGATGAGGGTGATTTTTTTTCTAGCAATTTTTTTTCTGCAAGTTTCCATAGCCTGGGGGCTTAGTCCTGAACAGTGGTTTCAGGAGGGCAATCGCTTCAGTTCTGAGGGGCAGTTTGAGGAGGCGGTGGAGGCTTATGAAAAATCCATTGACGGGAATGCTCTGTCTCCGGTGGCGCATTACAATCTGGGGATTGCTTACAAGAACCTGAGGCAGTTGGACAAAGCGGCAACGTCTCTGGAAAAATCCGTGGAACTGGAACCGGTCAATATGGATGCCAGGGTCACTCTCGGCAATGTCTATAACCTTCAGGAGCGATGGGGGGATGCGATCGGGCAACTCAATATTGTTGTGCATCGCAAACAAGGCGATGCCGAGGCACATGGCAATTTGGGTTGGGCCTATTACAATTATAAGGAGGGGCCGCCTTTCAAGAAAGTCGTGATTCTCAACCTGGCCCGTGCTGTGGCGTTATTTAAAGAGCAAGACCAGATTCAGGCCGCAGAGGCAACGCAAAAAATTCTTGAGGAGGCCCGGAATAAATTCGGGGTTTCTTTGATCCAATAAGTCGGGGTTATTTTTTTTTAGAGGTTATTATGAGCATTACCGTCATACCCACACGCAATGAGCACACTATCACCTTCAAGGTAGACCATGCTTTATTGCCTCATGGTAAAAGTATGCCCTTTTCTGAGCCGGAGACTTCCAAGTTCCATCCTATGGCAGAGGCTTTGATGGCTATATCCGGGGTGAACAGTGCCTGGATCATGGCAGATGAAATCATGGTCACCAAAGACACCGATATCCGCTGGGCTACCGTAAAACCGAAAGTGATGGAAACCATCCGCAGAGTTCAAGCCGAGTAGCCAACATATTGCATGAGAGTTTCTAAATCACCCCAGCCCCTCTTCGGAGAAGAGGGGTCCATTGAAGCTCCCCCTTCCACGAAGGGGGTCGGGGGGATTTGGTTTTTCTGTATGCACACGCGCATAAGCTCTACGCCGAGTGGAAAAATTGTTTGAAGACTTTGATCATAGATTCATGGTCTTTCGCTCCCGCCATTTCACGGATGGAATGCATGGACAGCATGGGATTGCCCACATCCACGGTGCGCATTCCCAGATTGGCGGCAGTGATCGGGCCAATAGTGCTTCCACACCCCAGGTCAGACCGCACCACAAACTTCTGCACTGGAACCCCGGCCTTTTTGCATAACGATTCAAACCAGACGCTTGACACCGCATCCGTCGCATAGCGTTGATTCGCGTTGCTTTTTATCACCGGTCCACCGTTAAGGATCGGCATATGTTGGTCGTCGTGTTTGTCTGAGTAATTTGGGTGGACGGCATGGGCCATATCTGCCGATATGAAGAACGAGTTAGCCAAAGCCCTTAAAAAACCTTCCCTCTTTTCATTCAAGGTGATTCGTTCCAACACATCTTTCAGGAATGGCGAGCCCGCGCCTTGCGCGGTTTTACTACCGACTTCTTCATGGTCGTAAAATGCGATCACTTTTGTTGCCGGGTCTTTCTGAGTGGATTCGGTCAACGCATGCATGGCCGAGTGACAACTGGCGAGATTATCCAGCCGACCGGAAAAAATAAACTCCCCTTCAGCACCAGCCACCGCGCCCGGTTGCGTGTCGTATAAAGACAACTCCAGACCGATGATATCGGCAGGTTTGCATTTCAGTTCCCGCGCAACCATTTTTTTAAGAACCTCATCGGGGGCAGATTTATTCTGCATAGAAAAAATGGGTGGTAAATGGATTTGCTCGTTGAGAAGCAGACCCCTTTTGTTGACGTCTTGGTTCAAGTGAATAGCCAGTTGCGGGATGCGCAATAAAGCTTGCTCAAACCGGATCAATTTGGTGGAAGGGTTTTTCTTCCCGGCCAAAATCACACGTCCGGCCAGCGATAGATCCCGATCCGTCCAGGTAGAAAGTAGCACTCCTCCATATATTTCCACTCCCAGTTGCAGATAACCATTTTTTGCATAACCCGCTTGCGGCTTCAGCCGGAGGTTGGGACTGTCTGTATGGGCACCGATGATTTTGAATCCCGGTTTTGATCCCACAACAAATGCGATCAGGGATGAATCGTTCCGGGTAAGAAAATATTTGCCATTGGGAGCAAGCTTCCAGGCATCGGCTTCTTTAAGTTCTACAAAACCCTTGTCCAAAAGAGTATCACTCATCTCCTGCACGGCATGAAAGGGCGTGGGAGACCGATCAATAAATTTCAGCAGATTTTGAATGCGGTCAGTTTTGCTTCGCTGATTCATAAATGGAGTCTCCAAACGTATTTTAAATTTACTGGGAATGAGCAGGTTCCGGTTTAACATTAAGCTGTCTTGAACCTTAACAAGTTCTGCCTGAGCTGGTTTGAGCCAATGCTATAACCAGTTGTAAATTAATATATTATGGGTCTGGCTCGGTAAGAAGCCGGTTCGTGCTTTTAATAAAAGGGCCTTTAATTTTGGTGTCTGCCGGGTTTCCTGTAAAATAAGGGTTCCTTATCTTGGGGGCATTTTATCATGGGTCTTTTGATCAAAGCCGATTTTAAAAAGAAGTTAGATATCAAACTCTACCGATATGATCCGAAAATTTCCAAGCCAGAATACCATGCGGAAATCTTTTGTGAAATGTTTTCCCAGTTCCCGCAGTTCAAAGCTCATGTTGCGGCTTATATTGAAAGAAACTATTGTTTTGTGGTCAACGATGAAGACCACTCCGATCCTAAATCCCTCCTCAGCACTTTGAGTCCCGATGAAGTCATAAAATTGAACGAATGGGTTTTGCTTCGCAATAAACCCGGCACCGTAGCGCGGTAAAAATAATCAAGCAGGATAAAATTTCTCCAGCCTAACCTGCGGAGTTTCAGAGGTTAATAGCCCTCGCCAGCGACCCCCACAGAAGTTTTAAAAATTAATGATTCAGATATCGCATGACTTAGTGTAAAAGTATTTTATCGTAGACACGATATTTGATGATGGGGAGATCACAATGGCAGAGGACGGGCAAAAATCCGATAAAATTCTGGTTGTCGAAGATGATGAGGCTTCAAGCACAATTCTCGTGCGGTTTTTAAATCTGATGGGTTACTCAAACATCAGTCTGGCTGAAAATGGTAAGGAAGCTATCAACGAACTCAATATAGGGCAGGTCGATTTGATCATATCGGACTGGCACATGCCCGATATGGATGGGTTGGAGTTTTATTGGACAGCTAAAAATGAAGGCCTCATTGGTGATGCCCCGTTTTTAATGGTATCTGCAGAAAATGATAGAGCCCGGATCATAGAAGCCTTAAAGGCCGGAGTGAATGACTATATCCTGAAACCGGTGGACTCAAAAATTCTCAAAGAAAAAATTGAAAAACTTCTAGGCTCTTCCTGCTAGCCCGGATATTGCATGAATAAAAAATTTAAAAACTGTAAGTGCAAACGAGACAAGAACAATCAGTTATTTACGCAATATTCTCTGAAAAACAAATCCCCCCGACCCCCTTCGTAGAAGGGGGAGCATTAATGGACCCCTCTTTTTCAAAGAGGGGCTGGGGTGATTTACAACCTCTCATGCAATATCCGGGCTAGCCGCAGGGGCAACGGGTCAGTGGCTGGTTTTAGGGGGACAGACCAGTTAGGCCAGATTAAGGAAGCCGACTGGTAAATACTTTCTGTGCCGGATCTTGCCGATAAAAATCCTGTAAAACCTGATAAAGTTTTGGATGATAGCGTTTCATATTTACGGGTTTGCTAAAAAAATATTCAGTCACCACCGCGAAAAATTCAGTTTCATTCGTTGCCGCATAACTGTCAAAAAAAGCAGGCTTGCCGTGTTTCACCGCGTCACATAGCTCTAGATACTCTTTCGAGCAGACTTCACTCCACCGCTGATATTCCCTGGGCGTTGTTAATGGTGGTGTACCATCTGCACTGCCATCGAGCATGTCCAGTTTATGAGCGAATTCGTGATAGACAACATTATGACCGTGTTCAGGATGGCGAGTTTCATTCCTCACAGCATCCCAGACGAGTATCACCGGGCCGCGATGATGGGCTTCGCCTAGAATTGGCATTGGGCCACTCACTGGAGTAGTGCGAACTTCAAAAAAGCCTGCTGAACTCTCAGGGGAAAAAATTGTTGTAGGGTAAACATAAATGGTTTCCACATTGCGGTAATAATCATTTGGCAACGCGAGTATCATCAAGCAGGCATGGGCGGCGATTATGACGCGAATTTCATCTGTCAATTTGAGGCCATTGCACCCCAACCAATACTTTTCGGCAATAAAGATTTGGATGAGATCCTGCAAACGTTTTTTTTCTTCATTATTGAGGTATTGATAGTATTGAATGTTACTTAGGATGTGCCTCTCCCACTCATCTGGGAACGGAGTGGCCAGTATTTTCTTTCGCCGATTATCACGAAACCAATGCCACATAAAATTTAACCTCTTTCAGGTAGAATCACCATTTCATTTGCATATTAATGGGAGAGCTTATATCTGGCAATGCAAAGTGCCGGTGGTTTTGTTAGCATGAAACCTTGTAGCTTTATTCATGGTGGTGTGTCTGCAATGAATGGGAGTGACGCAAAAAATTAATAAAGTAAATAGATTATAGTCATGAACATTTTAAATTTAGTATTAAATTTTACGGTAAGGCTGGGAGAATGCAGGTGGTGAAATCAAGTGAGACGCATGATCTGCACTTCAACTTCGACAACAGCTTCGCCCGCAGCCTTGAAGGCTTTTTCGTGTCCTGCCAGGCAGAACCTGTGGTCGCCCCGAAACTGCTGCAGTTCAACCATGCACTGGCCGTGGAGCTGGGTCTTGATCCTGTCGCACTTGATTCGGAAGCAGGTTTGGCTATTTTCTCCGGCAATGCAATGCCCGAGGGTTCCGAACCGCTAGCTCAGGCTTATGCCGGGCACCAGTTTGGCGGGTTCTCACCGCAACTGGGGGATGGGCGCGCGCTTCTCCTCGGTGAGGTGATCGACATCCGACAACGACGCCGTGATATCCAGTTGAAAGGATCGGGCCGCACCCCGTTCTCTCGTGGCGGAGATGGCAAGGCAGCTCTTGGCCCGGTGTTGCGTGAATACTTGTTGGGGGAGGGCATGCATGCGCTCGGCATCCCGACGACACGCGCCCTTGCCGCCGTTTCTACCGGGGAAGGCGTCTATCGAGAAACCTCTTTGCCCGGTGCTATTCTCACCCGGGTTGCGGCTAGCCACATCCGCGTCGGGACCTTCCAGTATGGAGCCGCGCGCGGTGATGTTGAGAAAGTTCGTGAACTCGCCGATTACGCTATTGCGCGGCACTATCCCGAAATAGCCGATGCGGAAAATCCATACCTGGCATTCTTCGCGGCTGTCGCCGATGCGCAGGCCGCCCTGGTGGCGCGTTGGATGACTGTCGGTTTCATCCACGGAGTGATGAACACCGACAACATGACGATCTCTGGCGAGACCATCGATTACGGGCCCTGCGCCTTCATGGACAGCTATGCATCGGGCACGGTGTTCAGCTCGATCGACCACCACGGTCGCTATGCCTATGCAAACCAGCCGGAAATTTTGTCCTGGAACCTGGCCCGATTGGCGGAAACGCTGATCCCGTTTGTCGATCCCGACAAGGACCGGGCAATCGAATTGCTCACCGAAATGATCGAGTGCATCCAGCCTATCTATGAATCTCACTGGTTGGCTGGAATGCGGCCCAAGATCGGTTTGTTGACCGAAGACCCTCTCGACCAGAAACTGATCGTTGACCTGCTATCGGTGATGGAAGCCGGACATGCAGATTTCACTCTCGTATTCCGCCGTCTCTCTCAAGCCTTGCGCGGTGAGTGCGACTCGGTACGACAGCTGTTTAAAGAGCCTGATGCTTTTGACGTCTGGATGCAGCGTTGGCAAAAGCGCTTGGAGCAGGATGAAATTGTAACCGAGACGGGCGTAGAGGCAATGAACCGGGTCAACCCGATCTATATCCCACGCAACCATAAAGTCGAAGAAGCCCTGGCCGCTGCAACCGATCAGCAAGACATGACGCCCTTCACAAAACTGCTGACTGTTTTGAGCCATCCCTTCGACGAGGTTGCGGGAAACGAAGCCTATGCCGCGCCAGCACCGGTTACGGGCATACCCTACCAGACTTTCTGCGGGACATAATGGTTGGTGCTCGTCTTTTCCCCCTGCCATATTATTTCCCTTTCAAAGATTAACTTATTTCTGTTTGCCAGAGTGGTGCTAGCTTGTTTTGATGTTTATTACCAACCGCAGGAGACCCCGCATGTCAGAACCATCTAGAGACATAATTGATCATCCAGTTCTTGGGTACGGTTTTCGCCCGTTCTTCATTTTAGGCGCGCTATATAGCATTATCAGTTTGCTGATATGGGGCGGATTTTATGCCAGGTATGTCACGCCGCCTTTATTTATGATTGATCCTGTATCGTGGCATGCGCATGAAATGATCTATGGTTTCACCATGGCAATTGTTGCGGGATTTTTGCTTACGGCTGTGGCGAACTGGACAGATAGTGTGCCTGTGCGGAAATTTCATTTGCTAGGGCTGTGCCTGCTCTGGCTAGCAGGGCGCGTGGTTATGAATTTTGATCTGGGTTTTTCGGAGGTTGCCGTTTTAGTTTTTGAGGGCGCATTTATTCTGACGTTAGCATTGAGCCTGTCTATGCCGCTTTTTAAAACATGGGATAAACGCAATTTCGTATTTCTGCTGTTGCTGAGCATTTTATTTGCATGTGACATGGTCTTCCTCATAAGTAAAGAGCGTGCATCACTTTATGTTGCTGTGATGGTTATTATCACTATGATTTCTCTGATTGGCGGACGGATCATTCCGGCCTTCACCGTGGATGCTCTGCAAGAACGAGGGGAAGAAGCCCACGAGACACCGCAAGGCAAGTTAGATGTTCTTGCGATCCTGTCACTGGTTCTGGTTATTCTGTCACTGGTGTTTGTAAAACAGGAAGAAACTATTCTTGCCGGGGCGGCATTTTTATCCACCATCATTCATGCACTGCGTCTGCGACGTTATCATACACACAGAATACTGGATGATCCTATGGTTTGGATTCTTCATGTTGGTTATAGCTGGGTAATTTTAGGTTTGTTTTTCATCGGTGTCTCTGCGCTGGGCTTTCTTCCTTTCTCTATTGCGCTACATGCCTTTACCGTGGGGGCTATTGGCTCTATGACGCTGGGCATGATGTGTCGAGTGACACTGGGGCATACCGGGCGCAACCGGGTTGCAACAAACCTGACTAAATTAAGTTTTCTCCTGTTGCAGTGTGCTGCTTTTGTGCGAGTATTTGGTCTGATGATTGCGCCGGACTATAGCATTGAGTGGATTATAGGTTCTGCCACACTTTGGGCACTTTGTTTTGCGCTTTATATTTTGATTTATGCCCCGATGTTATGGAGGCCAGATCTCGATGAACGGGTTGCTTAGCAAGACTTGTTAGTGAGGGGAAACGTCACAAAACCCCGTCAGCTTCACCATAGAGAAAAAAGGGGTGATCTCAAAATATACATTTCCCCTGGGACTACTCCCTCTGCTCGCATGGCAAATATTTATTCTCTTCACCGTTACCATTACTTCAATATTTTCAAATAGTTAATATCCGCGCGTAGTTTTTCCTTGTGGTATATTCTTACGCAGAAGGCAGGGATCTTTTTTGTGTCGATACGTAGTGGCAAAACGTAGTGGCAAAAAAGGTAATGGCAAAAAAATAACCTGACCCTTTCCACAAAAAGGTGCAGTTAATGAGATGGTTTCAATACGATATATCGAACTTAAGAGGTGATCTTTTTGGTGGCATCACCGCTGGAATTGTAGCGCTTCCTCTGGCTTTGGCTTTTGGAGTGCAATCTGGCATGGGTGCCATTGCGGGCCTCTATGGTGCCATTGGGCTAGGAATTTTCGCTGCGATCTTTGGTGGCACCCGCACGCAAATCAGCGGTCCCACAGGGCCGATGACAGTCGTGTCCAGCCTGGTTATCCTAACCGCCATTGAAAATACCGGAAGCCTGGAAAAGGGTTTTGGCGTTATCATCACGATTTTTTTATTGGCCGGGGTTCTGTTGCTTGTTTTTGGTTTATGCAAGTTAGGAACTTATATCAAATACATTCCCTACCCGGTGGTATCTGGTTTCATGACGGGAATCGGAGTGATCATTATTATTTTCCAACTCTTTCCCACTCTGGGGCAGGCTTCTCCCTCAAGCATCATTGGTGTATTTAAGGGGCTGCCCAAAGCTCTGACGAATCTGAGTCTGGACGCATTGATTCTGACGGGTGCCACCATCGCCATCATCTACACGTTCCCGAAAATCACGAAGCTGATTCCTAGCCCCTTGGTGGCTTTGCTGTTGGTTTCGGGTATCAATGCCTGGGTAAATTTAAATGTCACTTTGATCGGAGATATTCCTAGCGGATTTCCAAAACTCCGCCTGACAGAATTGACCTTATCCGGAATGGAGTTCGGTCTTATAATTAAGCTGGCACTCACACTGGCCTTGCTGGGGGCTATCGATTCCCTATTGACCTCTGTGGTCGCGGACAATGTCACCAAAACCAAGCACGATAGTAACCAGGAATTGATCGGGCAAGGTATCGGCAATATGTTTGCCGCCTGTATCGGAGGACTTCCAGGAGCAGGTGCAACCATGCGCACAATGGTCAATATTAACGCTGGCGGTTTTACCAGACTTTCGGGAGTAGTGCATGGGATCGTTCTTTTGACGATCCTTATGGGGCTGGGTGTATATGCTGCCAAGATACCAATACCTGTACTGGCAGGAATATTGATCGCCGTGGGTGTCGGCATCATAGACTACAAGGGCCTTCGCCATATCTGGCATATTCCCAGAGCAGACGCAGCTGTAATGATAATAGTTCTTATCCTAACGATTTTCGTAGACCTGATTCAAGCAGTCGCCGCAGGACTGATCATGGCTTCCATACTTTTCATGAAACAGATGAGTGACCAGGTAACTCGGGAGCTGCAAATTTCTCCATTACGGACTTATAGAAAGGAGCTTCCCTGGGACGATGAGAATATTCCAGAACATATTGTTGACAAAATCTATGTGAAGCATCTGAGTGGTCCGTTATTTTTTGGTTTCGCTCCAGCATTTCAGCAGGTAGCACAAAACCTCCCGGATATCCGAGTCGCGATCTTCCGGATGAAAATGGTTCCACATATAGATCAAACGGGTTTATATGCTATGGAAGACGTCATCACCGCATTGGAAGCCAGGGGAATTGCGGTGGTTATGACAGGTCTTCAAGGGCAACCCGAAAGTATGATGAAGCGGTTTAAATTAATTCCAGAGCAGTACATTTTTCAAGATTTCAAACAATGTTTAGAATGGTTACAGGATGAACTATTGGACAGAGAAAAAGAGGATATGCATAATTTTTTCAATGCATTGCAAAAAGATCGGGAAAAAATAAAACTATCCCTTCAGTACAGAGTTTAAATTTTGTTATATAATTATAAAATAAATCAATATATCCCTCCTTCTTCTTTTTGCTACAGTAGAGGTGTTGACGGGAGATTAGATTTGACGGTTTTCAGGGTCGTTATTTTAGGGAGTGGAGATGTTTAAGTTTAGAGATATGACAATAGGGAAAAAAGTGGGTTTGGGTTTTGGGGTCATCACCCTGATTTTAATGGGAGTGGTATTGCTCACCATTCAACAAGTGAGGAGCATGGAGATAATCACTAAGAGGGTTGTCGAACTTCGAACTCCCACAGCTCATGCCAGTCTTATGATGTTAAATGGTATCAACCATTCACTGGCTTCTCTGCGTGGATGGATTCTTATAGGGGACCCAAAATTCCAGACGGAACGGTCCATTGCTTGGGAAGAACAAATCAATCCATCGCTGCAGCTGATGCATGAGCTTGCTCCTAACTGGACAGACCCAGAAAATAAAACCCGTTTAAAATCTATCGAAGAAGAAATCAATAACTTTAAAGCGGTTCAGCAGAAGATTGAAGATATAGCACGAACCCCTGAAAATTCTCCTGCACAGAAAATTCTATTCGCACAAGCGGAACCTTTAGAGAAATCCATTGTGGCTATCGTCTCTAAAATGATCCAGCAGGAAATACAAGATAACAGTACTACCAAAAATAAACGGATGGTAGAAATCCTCGCAAATATAGAAACTACAACCAGTCTGGCTTTGGAAAGAGCGGATGAGTATTTGTTATCGGGTAAACAGGAATTCAAAAAGGAATCCCTGGAAAACTGGAAAAAAAATGTTGCGTATATACATGTATTAAAGAAAAACGAAAACAAATTAAACAAAGAGCAGGTGAAGAGTTTTGAATCTCTGCAAGGCAAACTTAATATGTTCGGTCCTTTACTGGAAGAAATTATTCGTATTCGGTCAGGAGAGGAGTGGAATCTGGCCAATCATTGGGTGGAAATTGATGCTGCTCCCGCAGCGTTTCAAATCAAGGAGCTCTTGAACGATATGACTTCAGTTCAAGAGGAGTTGTTGGAAAATGATGTTAAGGAGATTTCCAGAAAAACTCATTTTTTGATCGTTCTTCTGGTGGCCTTGTTTTTCTCGGCGGCGTTGATCAGCGGCGTGTTGGGAGCAAACATCACTCGTTCAATCACCGAGCCAATCCTGGATATTTGTAAACTGGCAGATGAACTTGCTCACGGAAATCATAAGAGAAAACGCCTGCCTGTTTTTTCCCGAAATGAATTGGGCACCCTAAGCCAAAGCTTCAACGAACTTTTAGACAGGTTGCAGGAAGAAAAACCACAAACTAAAGACTGACTTTTTGATAAAATAGTTTCCGAGATATCAGTAGAGTCACTCATCGATGGATGTCATTCTTGCTCGCACAGACAACTCAAGACCGTTTTCTTTAAATTTCTTTGCCCATTCGTCAACCCTGGACATGACCCTGCGGTCCATAAGTTTCGTTTCTGTAATATCCAGAGTGACCCGCTTCCCTTCTTTAAAAAAACGCTGGAGATGCTTTCGTAGAGGAATCCACGAACTAAAAATAATAGAACCCCGTAAAAATATCGTGACAGACTGATCCCTTTCAGGAATGATCTTGGCATTCAATTTGAAGATGGAGCCTCCGCGGATAAAATGGATAACAATCCTGACTCCAATTCCAATTGCTAATCCCTTTAAAAGGTCTGTTGCAAGCACACCGATAATTGTAGACACAAAAACTATAAACTGGTCTATGCCCTCTCGATATACAGACATAAACTCATGGGGGGAGGCCAGACGGTATCCTGTGATTACCAATAACGCCGCCAAAGCAGCTAGAGGGATTTGATTAATGATACCTGGAATCAATGCAACGCAGATAAGTAAAAACATGCCGTGGTAAAAATTGGCAAACCGGGTTCTTGCTCCATTATCAATATTGGCCTTACTTCGAACAATTTCAGAAATCATTGGCAACCCACCAATGAATGCCGACAGGGTGTTTGCTATACCCGTGGCTAACAAGTCTCGATCCAAATTTGTTTTTCGACCCCACGGATCGATCCCATCAATTGCCTTTGCACTTAGAATGCCTTCCAAACTTCCAATGATCGCAAATAAAACCGTATATTTAATTCCAGTCTCTGTGGTGACTCCTGAAAAATCGGGAAAAGTCACGGCATTCAGCAAGTTACCTGGTACATTGACTAAAAACTTTTGTCCTAACTCGTAGATTTGATTATTAAACGTATAAGACCCCTCCACCCCAATGGCTAAAAACGTTCCCATTGGAACAGTTATCAATAGCATCAGCATGGGGGCAGGAATAACTTTCAATTTTGGGTTTTTAATATAGCCATAACCCAAAACAATGATAATACCCATTATTCCAATTATTCCTACTTGGGGATTCATGTTTATTATAAAGGAAGGAATACCAGCGAGTAATTCCAGTGGAGAGCCTTGTGGATTCAACCCCATCAATACAGGAAACTGTTTTGAGATAATGATAATTCCAATGGAAGCCAGTAAACCGTGAATCGCCGCTTTCGGAAAAAGATTTACAAGGATTCCTACGCGAAAGAGTCCGAGGATAATTTGGTATACGCCTGCCACAACCCCAACACCCAGTGCTAAACGATACGCCTGAAAGTCCTTCGCTGGGTCCACCCCTCCCGTAAAACCAAAATCCTGAACGCAACCTAATGCAATAACAATCAAACCAGCAGCAGGTCCCTTGATTGTAAGTTCTGAGTTGCTAATGAAGGTGGCAACCAGACCGCCAACAATTGCGGTAAAGATACCCGCCACCGCAGGATATCCCGAAGCCAGAGAAATTCCCAAGCACAGCGGTAAAGCAATAAGAAAAACTAAAAATCCGGAGAGGACGTCGTTCTGGGCATGGGTCTTAAAACCATTAAAATTACCTTTGGGAATTTCACTAGGGTCGGAGGACGTACTCATGGATAGTGTTTCCTCTTTTGTACTATTAAAAACAAATCCGTACTGGTAATGATCTCAGCATGTGAATTGTGAACTAAAAATAAATCACATTCAAAAGATTAATTCGAAATTTAAAGCAGGGTCTATTTTAATATTTGTTAGTATATAGAATCGTCCCTTCCTCCAGAGATCATATCATTAGTGGTCAACATACCAATAATCTTTCCATCTTTTGTCACTGCGAGGTGTTTAATATTCTTTCTTAGCATGAACTCATTGGCCTCGCTTCTGGGTAAATAGTGATCCATGGTTAAAACCGGCTTGGACATGACGGAAAACATTCTTGTGCTTTTAGGGTCCAGGCCTTTGGCGACTAATCTCTTCACCAAATCTGTTCCCGTAACGATACCCACATAGTCCTCATTTTCTTTTATAAGAAGGGAGGTAATGTTATTTTCAGACATATATTTTGCTCCCTCCTCAGCTGTTGACTTCGCATCTATACTTAATATCGGTGAACTAATGAAGTCTAGAATTTTATCCACACTCAATCTCCTTCTTCTTGATTTTAAAAAGATCAGGACGGCCCGGGTTTTGACCGAGGCAAAGAACCTGGCAACGGTCTTTTCTTCAGGCTATCACCTTGAGTAGTCAGACTGCTGACAAATGAAAGCAAATGGGGTCTCCGTTAAAAGGCAGTCCATGCTTTTTAGAATTTAGTTAGCCTATGCAATTCCAAGTAATACTTTTCTAAATCCTTTACTGAAAACATCCCCACAACTTTACCTTCACTTGTGACAGGGATATGACGAACACGTTTTTGTTCAACAATATCACCGGCTTCAGTAACTGATTGACTCGCATCAATGGTGTTTTCAATTTCTGTCATCAGAGAAGATACTTTGATTTCATTGGTGTCACTTTCACCCTTTAAAAATAGAAACATCCAATCCGTTTTTGTGATGATTCCAACATATTTCCCGCCATCTCTCACCAATAGAGTGCTGACTTTATTCTCATACATTTTGTCAATGGCTTCATAAGCATATTTATCCTGACTTATAGAAAAAATTTGATCGCTCATATATTCGCAGACCCTGCTCACCTTGACCTCCTTATTCGTTTTTTTAAGCTGTAATACATTTAGATTTATTTGATGTCCTCATTCCTACGGGTTCGATCGCAATGAATTCATTGTAAAACATCAACTGAAGTCTCTGCCTTTACACATGAGGCTTTGTCTTTAGCATAATGTCGACAATCAACCCCCGAAAGAATGAGGCTAACAAACACCTGCTTTTGAAAATGGTAATTCTAAAAAATGTCCGAATTTACCGAATAAAAAATTTCCTGCCCATGCAAATGTGCTCTGTCACAGGCCAGCCAATATTTTATTGAAAGTGGTACTCGGACGCATTGCAGCCTGTACTTTTACCGGATCTACGTGATAATAGCCGCCTATATCAATGGCTTTACCTTTAAATGCATTCAACTCTTCAAGAATGACATCTAGTTTTTCCTCAAGCTCTGTGGACGCTGGAGTAAAATGTGCTTTAAGAGCAGGGTCTTCACTTTGTGTGGCCAGCTCTTTGGCCCAATAATGTGTCAGGTAAACATGGGTTCCTGCATTATCCAGTTCCCCAAGTTCTCGACCGGGTGATTTATTGTTTTCCATCAACATGCCAGCGGCGCTGTCCAGCGTCTCTGCGAGGATTTGTGCTTTGGGGTTGTTACGTGTTCGAGCTAAATGAGCTAATGATTCTGAAAGCGCCAAAAATTCACCCAGGGACTCCCATCGCAAATGTCCTTCTTTCACAAACTGTTGAACATGTTTGGGTGCTGAACCGCCAGCCCCCGTCTCAAATAGACCGCCGCCTTGGATCAGCGGTACAATGGACAGCATTTTAGCGCTGGTGCCCAACTCCAGAATCGGGAAGAGATCGGTAAGGTAATCACGCAGAACATTTCCTGTGGCGGAAATCGTGTCCTGCCCCGCTTTGGCGCGTACGAGAGAGTGATTCATGGCATCTACAGGTGCCATGGTCTGTATGTCCAGTCCGTCTGTATCGTGATCTTTTAAGTAGCTGTTAACCTTTTCAATAATCTGGGCATCATGCGCTCTGTTTTTATCCAGCCAGAAAACTACTGGCATTGAAGAGGCTCGAGCTCGATTAATTGCCAGCTTCACCCAATCCTGGATGGGAATGTCCTTGACCTGACAACAGCGGAATATATCTCCTTCATCCACACTGAATTCATGAAGAGTATTCCCGCCACCATCAATCACCCGGATAGAACCTTTGTCGGGGGCTTCGAAGGTCTTGTCGTGAGAGCCGTATTCCTGCGCCTTTTGTGCCATTAAGCCAACGTTGGGAACTGTGCCCATCGTAGTGGGGTCAAATGCGCCATTCTCCCGGCAAAAATCAATTGCCGACTGGTAAATGCCGGCATAACTGCTGTCCGGTATCATTGCCAGGGTGTCATGCTCTTTGCCATCCGCGCCCCACATTTTACCGGAGGAACGAATAGCGGCTGCCATGGATGCATCGATAATGACATCGCTCGGAACATGCAGGTTCGTAATGCCCTTATCCGAATCCACCATTGCGAGTTCAGGTCCATTCTTAAGGCAGGCCTGAATGTCGGCATCTATTTCTTTTTGTTGAGCGTCCGGCAAGCTTCCATATTTCGCAGAGATGTCACCCAAGCCATTGTTGGGGTTGATGCCTAACTCTTTAAACACTTTTTCATGTTTCTTGAAAACGTCTTCGAAATAAACGGTGACTCCATGCCCAAAGATGATGGGATCAGAGACTTTCATCATGGTGGCTTTCATGTGCAGAGATAATAACAGGCCTTTTTTGGTTGCTTCCTGCATTTGCTCCTTGATGAATTGGCGCAGTGCTTTGCAGCTCATCTTGGTAGCATCAACGATATCGCCTTTATCGAAAGAAATATTATCTTTCAGAACTCTGGTGCTACCGTCTGCGGAGGTAAATTCGATGCTACCTTTTCCCGCCATTGCCTCCGTAATAGTTACGGATTTTTCATTGGAGCGAAAATCCCCCTTCTTCATGCTTGCTACTTCGGTTTTAGAATCCTTGGACCATTCACCCATTTTATGCGGATTGCTCTTGGCGTAGTTTTTGACCGAAACGGCTGCTCTGCGATCGGAGTTCCCCTGCCTTAAAACGGGGTTGACTGCACTTCCCTTGACCTTGTCGAACCTGTCTTTGATGGTCTTTTCCTCATCATTTTTTGGGTCTTCGGGGTAGTAGGGGATATTGTAGCCCTGAGATTGCAATTCCTCGATGGCTGCTTTTATTTGAGGAAGGGATGCGCTGATATTCGGGAGCTTGATGATATTAGCTTCCGGTTTCATTACAATCTCACCCAGCAAAGCCAGGTCATCCGGTTGCTGTTGTTTCTTCGTCAGTCGTTCGGGAAACTGTGCAATGATTCTTCCCGCAAGCGAAATATCTTTGGTGCCCACATTAAGGTCAGCCGCTTTCGCAAACGATTGTATTATCGGAAGAAAGGATCCGCTGGCTAGTTCAGGCGCTTCATCAACTTTCGTATAAATGATATCTGGTAGTTCTGACATTAAATTCTCCTGATTTGTTAAGATTGAAAATGTTTAATAAAATATATTTACCATTAATAAAAAAACTCAAATAAATCTAATAACCATCAGTGCCTTATTGCGTACGCACTTTAGTCTACGGTTCGAGACAGGCAGGGTTTTCTCACGCAATCTCAAGTTACCGGAAGCTCCCGGTCACCAGCCACCAGGAAAATATACTGGCTACGTAACCCAGCGCAATCGCAGGCGCCCATTTAAGATGGCTGAGAAACGTATAGTTATCCCGGTCAACCCCCATGACAGCCACCCCCGCTGCAGAACCGATGGACAAAAGACTGCCGCCCACTCCTGCTGTTAGTGTGACCAACAACCATTGGTCAACACCCATCGCTGGATCCATTTTTAATACTGCAAACATAATGGGAATGTTGTCGATGATTGCAGAAAGAAATCCCACGATAATGTTGGACCATGTCGGGCCGATGGTTTCGTATAGACTCACGCTGATCAAGGCGAGATAGCCTATGTATTGAAGTGCACCCACTGCTGTGAGTATGCCGAAGAAGAACAGAAGGGTGTCGAATTCGACTCGGGCGACATTTTGAAAAAGATCAAAAGGCTCTTCCATCCGCTTCTTCGAGGTTCCCAACGGCTTTAAGGGGGATCTCGCACTCCAGTATTGAAGGTAATAACCTTGAAACATGAGAAGTCCCAATCCCAGCATCATTCCCATAAAAGGAGGCAGGTGGAGAAACTGATGGAAACTGACGGCAGTAGCAACAGTTATAATGCCCAAAGCGATGATTGTTTTAGCACCTGGTTTCAGTGGAATCGCATCCGACGAGATCTCCGGTTTTCCCTTTGGAATAAACGGGTACATGATAGTTGCCGGTATGATCCAGTTGACTAGCGAAGGAATCATTAAATAAACAAATTGCAGAGTTTCTACTTTCCCCGAAGTCCAAACCATGAGAGTGGTGATGTCCCCAAAAGGGCTCCAGGCTCCTCCGGCATTGGCCGCGACAACAATATTGACAAATGCCGGAATGATAAACTTGGCATTTCCATTGCTCACGGCGAGGGCAACAGTGGACATTAACAAAGCGCTTGTCAGGTTATCCGCCAGCGGTGAAAGAAAAAAAGTGATTAAACCGGTGGCCCAGTACAACGATCTAAAACCTAATCCCTTGCGCAACAGCCAGGAACGCAAAGAACGGAACACATTTCGCTCTTCCAGCGTGTTGACATAAACCATTGCCACCAAAAGAAAGAAAAACAGCGCTCCAATTTCTGCAATGAGTTCTTTGATAAATTCATGAGCGTGCTCGCCTCCTCCATGCCCGGCTTCATAAATTCCTATGAAAAGCCACATTAGGCACCCGACTAGAACAACGGGTTTCGACTTCTTTAGATGAATTTTTTCTTCAAAAACAACCAACAGGTAGGCTAAAAAAAAACCAGCTAGTGCTAAATAGCCTGCCCAGGAATTACCGATTGTCGACATTGTTAAATCCCTAATAAAAAAACAATTTACGAGCCTTGCTGGAATATGGATTTCTATGCATGACTGATTTAACTTTTAACAATTCCCAAAACATATCCATTCAAAACACCCCTCATAAACCCAGCTCAAGCGGCCTGGGGGCATGAACATTATCATTTGTAAGCCTTGATAGTTTTAGAAACCGGGTATATCCCTGAATCAGCTTTTGCAAGGCATCTTTTGCGTCGCTGACAATATTTAACATGATCATCTTTCCTGTAAGAAAATAAGGCGCCGGGGCGGTAGGAGGAAACCACCCCCGCAACTTAAGGTCTTGTATGGCAACACCAGACCTGATAATTTTATATTTCCAAAGTGACGCAGAAAGAGTATTCTAATTTTAGAGTTTTAAATATTCGATATTTTTAATTGAATAGTTTGTTATAATAAAACTATTTAAGGCCTTGTGCGGCATCGCCAGACCTGATAATTTTATATTTCCAAAGTGAAGGGGTAAGGGTATTCTAATTTTAGAATTTTAAATATTCAATAATTTTAATTGGATAATTTGTTTATAGTAAAGCAATGGAGAGAGTTGAAATCATGACTTGGTTAAATTATCACCACCTGTATTATTTTTGGATGACCGCAAAAGAGGGGAGTATCAGCAGCGCTTCAGAGAAACTGAGGGTAGGGCAACCAACCATCAGCACCCAAATAAAAAACCTGGAAGAGTCTTTAAGCCAAAGTTTGTTTACCCGGCAAGGCCGAGGGCTTCATCTTACCGAAGCCGGCAAGGTTGTTTTAGATTACGCTAATCAAATTTTCAGTTTGGGCAACGAACTGATGGAGGTTATAAAGGATGAAACTTTTTCTAAACGCGCCCATGTACAGTTTGGGGCTCTAGATAGCGTTCCTAAAAGTCTCGTGCAATCACTGATCCGCTCTGCGCAAAAAATTGCTCCTTGCGTAATTACCGTTCTCGAGGGAGGAGGCGAATATCTGTTCAGGGAACTCCAGGCGCATCGAATAGATTTGGTCATCTCAAATTATCCACCGACCACTGGAGACTCAAAACAATATTTCTCCAGAAATTTAGCAAAAATTCCCATTACAGTTTTTGCTACGAAAAAATTTCAGGCTTTGAAACGGAAATTTCCGCAATCACTCCATGACCAGCCGTTCATCATGCCATCACTCCATAGCAAACTTCGCCATGATCTGAACCATTTTTTTCAAAGCAATGGGATCACCGTCGATGTGGTCATAGAATCTCAGGATACCAGCATCCAGAAATTACTTGGATATGAGGGGATGGGTCTGGTTCCCTTACCTGATTTTGCGGGTAAAGAGCTTATTAAAGAGGGCAAGCTCATTAAAATTGGCAGCCTGCAAGGAGTGACGGAGGATTTTTGGCTGATTTCAAGTCCTAGAAAATTTTCTAATCCGATTGCCGAGACCTTGATGAAAAACTTTGAATGGAAAATATAACCTGAAGTTTATTGGGGCAGGAGTGACCTTCTCTGACCTTCTCCCTGAAAACTCTAAAAGTTCGTGGGCCTAATTTGGGGAAGGTTATATAATTACATCAAATTTATGTGTGTTAATCAAAATGTTTTTTTGAATCTATCCTCTGTAAATTTTTATGCAAGTCCAGCTGCATATAGGCTAGGCTAATTTAGGTTCACAGGTTTTTATATGCAAATCTCGTTGCGGGAAAGGTATGCACACGTCCGCATCTCTAAATTCCTGATCAATGGCATATCTTAAATCGGAAAGAATTCCATCCGTGGTCCAAAGTTCGTTTACCCAGAACCGCAATTCAAAATCTAATGAAGAATTTCCGAAATCCATAAAATATACTTTAGAGGTGGGTTCTTGAAGAACTTGTTTGTGTTCGCTGGCAACTTTCAACAATATTTCTGTAACCTTTTTTACATCGGAACCGTAGGCAACACCGACCTTAAGAATTCGACGAATTTTATCTCCTGAGAAACTATCATTGACAACCTGTTCCGCGATGAACTGGGAGTTGGGCACGATGATGGCCACATCATCACGAGTTTCAATAATGGTTGACCGGACCCGGATATCGTACACCCTTCCTGAGACTCCTCCGACATCTACAATGTCACCTTTTTTAATGGGGCGTTCCAGCAGAATGATGATGCCCGAGACAAAGTTTTGCGCTATGTTTTGCAGTCCAAATCCAATGCCCACCATCAAAACGGCACCCAAGGCAGCCAAGGAAGAAAGGCTTATTCCAATCGTGTCCAATGCTATAAACGCACCCAGGGTAATTACTATATATCTTGAAAACCTTTCTATAGACCCCTTAACTCCTGAATCAATGCTCTTGCTTTTAAGAGCGTTATGCACCCCGCGTTCAATGATCTTGGAAATAATTACAAACCCCGCAAGAACAATTAACGCTACAAAAAGAGAGGCTAAAGAAATTTGTGAGCTACCCAATTGAAATAGAGGAGTACTTAGGAGACTCCATATATATTTAATTTGATCTAATAGGATTTCCATTTTACTTGCTCCTGAAGAGTCGGTCGATTAAGAGAGAGGGGGCGGTTAAAACTAGATCCATTTTTTTATTTTAAAAAACCAAAACTGAATGATTGCAATTCCTAAAAGCCCCAAGCAAACAACTAAAAAGGCCGTCTTATTATCAGCGCCTGGGATTCCACCCACATTGATTCCAAGCAGTCCCGTTAAAAAACTAAGGGGAAGAAAAACGACGGAAACGATGGAGATCACGTACATTCTCTTTTCCATATTTTCAGACAAGCGGCTCATTAATTCTTCCTGTGCGACAGAGGCGCGTTCTCGGGACGAGTCCAGATCCTCAATGTATCGCATCATTCGGTCAGAAGTCTCTCTCAGGTGCATCCGATCAACGTCATCCAACCATTGAACCCTTTCATTATGTAGCTTGGACATGGCCTCCCGCTGAGGACCAAGATACCTCCTTAACCCGATTGCTTGGCGGCGGCATCCTGCTATGACAGGTCTTAATTGATGGCTCTCCATGGTGAGTATTTGGTCCTGCAGGTTATCTACATTGTCATCAATTTGGTCTATGACATCCGCCATCCGCCCGGTCAACCGATCGGTCAGATCTACCAGGAACTCACCTGGTGTTTTGGGCCCATTCCCCTTTTCTAAAGAATTTCTTAAATCCTCTACGGAGAGCAACTTTCTTTTTCGGGTTGATATAATTCTATTTTTTTCGATCCATAACCGAATGGCGACCATGTCCTCTGGATCGGATAGAGGTAGCAAGTTGACTCCCCGCAAAGTACACAACAAACCATTGCTATAAAGGGTACTTCTTGGCCGGGTTTCGATTTCCAGTAGAGCTTCGCTGGGAACTTCTTCTATATTCGCTTCCTGGGTAATCCATTTTTGTGCCTCAGGTGAAGTGTAATCAAGATGTACCCAGAGAGTTCCCTTTTCTGGCTTCCAGTTTCGGATTTCCTCCCATCCGACTTTTATACCCTTGCCTTTTCCATCAAGAATATAAGCTGCAATCAAACCAGTATCGTTCGACATAAAAATCTCCTTTATGATTCAGGGGGTGCCAAAAATTAAAGGTCACGTAGGTTGTCCTGAGAATGTGCAATATTATTAAAAATAATAGTGAAGAGAAACTGTATTTCTAACAAATCATCGCGCCTGAGAAAAGTATATCCCAAAACCCTCAAAACATTTAAAACCATTCGTATCTACTTTTTCCTGTTTAAATAAACAACAAAGATAATTAGCTACACTAATAAGGTGGGCAAAGAGGAATTATAAGTTCACCATAAATCTTAGACCTATCGAAGCGGCGTTACTCGTCCCCTTGAGTTGTGCAGGATTGAACACATACTGAAAGTCAGGTTGTCAAAAAATACCGGGCCCGACATTGTACTGGTAGGTAAGCTCCAGCAAAACTTCTGTCTCTTCAATTAATATCTGACTTTGTTCCTGTTTTTGTTTGAACCCCTCACTGAAATGGTCCATCGAAATACCCAATCCAATTTTATCATCGGGTCGATTGTGAAAAAGACCTTGATAGACCAGTCCACCATCTAGATACAAATCGATTTTATTGACATTATTTTCCGCCATTCCAATACGGAAAAAAGAATAAAGTCCCGAAGAGGCGGACCCTTCTTCCAGGAAGATTATGCCATCCACAAAAGCATAGACGCCATAAGTTAAAGATTGTTTAACAAGGTCTCCATTAGCATCGACACGCACAAGGTCGTCCAAGTCCGTTGTATAAATCCATGCCCCAATCCCTGCTTTGTTCAATCCTGTTTTTTCATAAGACAGCTCGTAACCTATTTCATGGACTATCAGAAAACCATCATCACTGTTTAGATCTATTTGTGTTCCATTGGTTGGGTTGGTTGGGTCTCCTGAAACTCCATCGAGAACCGCTCCCACTATAATAAAAGGAGGGGGTTGGTTTTATTTTAATACGTGCCGCCAACGAAGTAGCAGGAAAAGTGGAGGGTCCGTTTTTACCAGTCTCGGATAAATCCTGACCGGGCCCAAATGCTCCATTGACAAACAGTTGTGCCGTAGGTCGGATATCGAATTCCCCAGTCAAGTCATAGAGCCCCAGAAGAACTGACAACTGATCTTCTAAAAAGGATTGTTCGTACCAAAGCTCTAAAAATTTGAATGTATCGGGAGCTGCAATACTGCTGACGTCATGGGCCGAACCAACATTTTCTAAAAAATCGTTTCCGTGACTCCCAATTCCAAAAATAAAAAATTGAGCTCCCTCCCAACCTACAAGACGGTTTGCGTCAAGATGAAGTTCCAACTCCAAAAGTCCGGTGAAATCAGTTCTTCGGTCTAGTCCACCAGAAACCAACGAAAATAGATCGCCAAAGTATTCCATTTCAAAATCCACACCCCTTTCGTATAACCGGGTTCGCAAACCCTTCCAGTCTCCGGTTAGCTTTTTAGTTTTGAAAGCAAACTTATCTTCTTTTTGCTCCAGCTCTTGTCCCGACAGCATGGAAACTCCAGACATCGACGTATAGATGAAAACAAGAACAAAAATTAATATGTGAGGTCTTTTCATAGAAAAAGTAATTCAGCTACATTTAATCTTTAACGGCTAAATTATTTAGAACAGTTTTTATTAGGAAATTATAAAAGTGAATAATATAAAATTGAGCCTGGATAAAATACAGTCTCAATGGTTGAGTTCGATATAAAAATTGGGGGGGTACTATTATTTGAATCGGGAAGTGGCCGACGCAATTCCTTTTTTTAGTTCCGCCCAGGAACTTTCTATTCCTGTTTTAATATCTTCCCAGGCATCTTCGCCAGCGTCATTCAGTTCGGATAGTTTTTTCTTTGCGGTCGCCTGCTTTTCTCGCAATTTTTCAATATCCACCATGTAATTTATTTTCAGATCAGCCTCTGCTTTTTCAGCACGAACCTTGAGGATTTCGCCCGACCATTCATCCATTTTGACTTCCATTTTCTTAATGTATTCATCCTTGGTGTTCATTTGAATTCTCCCATATTTAAAGGCGTTCTATTTAATTTCTACTGCCAAAGGACAGTAATGGACTAGGAGCAATGCATAAAAAGGTTTAATAAAATCAATTTTGAATTTAAGCCCTTCTAATTGAATTCTTCACAGTATTTAGACTTAGCAAAATGAATATCAGTCACACCTATTAGAAACCTTTCATCTCGATCTCTGGAGTTATAGTCAAATGTGGTGTATGGGAACATGATCAAGCGGCGTTCCTTTGACG
>JACNKA010000130.1 GCA_014382285.1 Nitrospinota bacterium
TAAAAGTTCTGGTTCCATAGTGTTGCAACGGGCTTGGCGGCAAGGATCATTGCCGTTTATCGCCGGGAACCCAATGCGGACAGATTTTATTTGATGGGAATGCTTCATGATCTGGGTCGATTGGTTTTACTCCTGAATATTCCCGATCAGATGCAAAAGGTCATGAGCCTCTATGATAAAGGCGGGCTTTTGCACGATGCTGAAAATCAGGTTTTGGAGGCTGACCATGCAGGTGTTGGCGGTATGTTGCTAAAAGTGTGGAAGCTCCCTGAGATGCTTCAGGAGGCGGTAGCATTTCATCATAAACCCAGTCAATCACCCCGTTATCCCGGTGCTGCATCCATTGTTCATGTTGCGGACATCATTTCGCATAGTATGGAGTTGGGAACCTGTGGTGAACGTTATGTACCTCCATTAAATGCCAAGGCCTGGGAAATTCTGGATTTGCCCCCCAGCCTTTTATCGTCGATTATTGAACAAGTTGACAGGCAAACTAGCGAAGCCGTTGAAATGTTTCTCTGAAAATTAAGACTGTGAATAAAGAACCCAAAAAAAATTCGAAGAGCAAGGATCAGGTTAGAATCGAGTTTCTGGAAAGGCAAGCGCGGCTTAATCTATTTGGTCTTGATATTCTTGCTTCCCTGGGCGAGTTACAACATAGCGCTCATCTGACGCGTGATCCACACCGAATTTTAAACGTGGCGTTGAAGCATGTTCGGCGGCTTGTCGATTTTCAGGTGGCAGCTTTTTATCTGGTGGATGAGGGGAGTTCTGATTTTATTCTGAAAGAGGTCGATCCTTTAGCTGACCAAGAATTGATTCAGGATGAAGTGGATAGGGAAATCGAAAACGGTACATTTGCATGGGCATTGAATCGTAACCGTGCAGTCGTTATTAGAAACCCCTTTCACGATCATTTATTGGTCTTCCATGTTTTAGCATCCAAAAACCGAGTGCGGGGTATGTTTGTTGGGCGTATTTTGTCGGGGGGTCCTCCTGTCAACGAAACGGTTCTCTATCCTTTATCTGTAATTCTCCAGAATACTGCCAATGCCTTGGAAAGCGCTGCGCTGTATAAAATGATCTGGGAGCAGAATCAGAACCTTGAAGAAACGGTTCGAGTTCGTACTCAGGATCTGGAAACACAGACCCAGGAGCTGAAGGAAGAGATTGCTTCTCGAAAAATGGCAGAAGAATCTCTGGTGCTTGCCAAGGAAGAGGCGGAGGCGGCCGCACGTGCAAAAAGTGAGTTTCTTGCAAATATGAGTCACGAAATCCGCACCCCATTAAATGCGATCCTGGGATACGGTGAGATTCTTCAGTTTGAAGCAAGGAAATTAGAGCGGCTGGATTTTGTTGAAGATTTAAGAACCATAGAATTTGCCGGGCGGCATTTATTGCGTTTGATCAATGAAATTCTTGAATTGTCAAAAATTCAAGCGGGGAAAATGGAGATATATCCTGAATCTTTTGATCTCTCTAATCTCATTGCTGAAGTTATTTCAACGGTAAGCCCTCTGGCCCAAAAGAAAAAGAATAAGTTGGAAGTGATAAAGCACGGGTTACCCGATTCAATGTATTCCGACTCTTCTCGCATCCGCCAAATTCTGTTAAATCTCTTGGGGAACTCTTGTAAGTTTACAGATTCTGGCGAGATTTGTTTGACCGTTTCTGGCAAAACGGTTGATGGTGTGAGATGGATTTATTTTACCATTGGCGATACGGGGATTGGCATTTCACCTGATAATATTTTCAAGTTATTTGAAGAGTTTGCTCAGGAAGATTCTTCCACCACCAGAAAACACGGGGGGACAGGCCTTGGTTTAACCATCAGTAAGCGTTTAGCCATGTTATTGGGGGGTGATATTCAGGCAAGCAGTGAGCTTGGTAAGGGTTCATCGTTTACTGTTTTTGTTCCTGAAGATGTCTCTCAGGTGAAACCTTTGGAAAAGGAGGCTGGTAGTAAATGGACAGAATGGGTAGGCCGGTTTCTTGAAGAAGGATCAGGTGACAACCTTGATGACCATCAGAAAATAAAACCTGAGTTGAACTTTGATTTTGATATGGATCAGGTACTGGTTATCTATAAGGATGAAGTCATTTGTAATTTGATTCAAAGATTTCTGGAAAAAGAAGGGTGCAAGGTGAAAATCTCTGATGATGGAGAACAGGGGGCGCGCCTCGCTGAACAGATCCACCCAGCAATAATCATTCTGGATGTTATGGTCGAGGGTTTGGATGGCCTGGAAGTTTTATCGCAGATTAGAAAAAACCCCAACCTTGAAAATACACCCGTGATTCTGCTGTCCGAGGCCGAGGTGAAATCTGACCTGAAGGGAGCCACGGAACTTTTATCTAAACCTCTTGACTGGGATCACTTTGTAAGTGTTTTTAAAAAATATCGAATAAAACCCACTGATTTTTCTATTATGGTTGTCGAGGATGACGCGATCAACCGGGATGCACTGACACGGATTTTGAACAAGAACGGCTGGAATGTGTTGGAAGCCATTGACGGATCGTCAGCACTCACGTTGCTAAATAATAAAACTATTCCTGATATGATTTTACTGGATTTAATTTTGCCGGAAATGAATGGTTTCGAGTTCATCACTCGTCTGCGGCAAAATCCAGACTGGAAGGACATTCCTGTAATCGTCAATTCCGCAAAAGAACTCAGTCCTGAAGAAAAAGGCAGACTTCATGGGGATGTTGTGAAAATTTTGAAAAAAGGTGATGTGACTTGCGCCGAATTATTGCAGGAAGTACGTGTGGTAGCTGGATGGACTGGTAATAGAAGAAAATGATTCGTTTTTTCTGTTTGCGGTTTTAGGGGTTCGAGTCCGATTTGTTTCTCACCTCGACATTGGCGAAAAAGATGGATCGGGAATGGACCCGTAAGGTGTATGCAACTTCCTGATCGGCGATAAAAGGTTCACGCACCAAGGGGAAACTCCATTCCGAAATCGTTCCGGGCATATGTGGATTGCCTTTGATGATATTCCCTCCTTTATGCGGATTATTCAGAAGTACAAAATTCTTTCCTTGTCCTCCTGCCCCTTTATCATACATATAAACCCATCCATAGATCTGGCTGATAGTGCGTGCTGCATTATTTTTAATCCTGAATACGATGGTATTTGTTTTAGAGGGTAGGGTGTACTGGTTGGAGATGCTGATCAGCCCAACGTTGACAAACTTTTCTTGAACATCTTCCTGAGCCAGAGCCTGGCCTGAATGCAACACATAACTCAGAATAATCAACCCGGATAAAAGTGATACTTGTTTTTTCATGTCTCTAAGTGACTTCAAACTATCCTAGTCTCCTCATCAGTGGTGAAGTTTACGGTCAAGTTTCTTTGTCTGCTATAGCATCTTGTGCTTGTATATAGTCCTTCAGCCAACCTGATTCTACCATTTGTTTTACCTCTAATATTGCTTTAGGGGTGAGGTCAGATTTCTTGAATAGTTTTCCGCTTTTGTTCTGAGGGATAGGTTGCAGAACCCCGCCTTGCCAGTTTTTAATAGTTTCTACCATCAGCTTTGTTCCTAATTCAAGCGGTTTGAGGAGCAATGTCTGTTCGTTATCCCCCTCACTCAATGTGACGGCCTGTCTGGATAAAATATTTCCTGTGTCAATGCCTTGATCAATTCTATGGATGGTTGCCGACAGATGCTGAAGCTTTTTCTGATGGATAGGCCAGAAATTACATGACGACCCCCGGTAAAACTCTGGATCACCAATGTGCAAATTAAATAAGTGATTTGGGAATTTCTGTAGAAAAGGTTCTCTTAAAATTCCGGCTCCAAATACAGCAATAAAACCTGGGTTCGACTTTTCAATTTTAGCGATACTGTCAGGGGAATTGACTTCGCCGTTCTCAAGGTAAGTTATTTTAGGATCGTTCTTTGAAGGTAGTTCGCTCGATTTCAGGACCAGTTTTTTCTCGTAATGATCCCGGCGTTTGAAAAACCAGTCCCAGGCAATGGATTCTTCTTCTGACTGGGGGCTTGGGCCTGGGTAGTCTCCTTTCTCGATATAGACTGCGGATATTAAAAAATGAGCGTTCAAGTAATGAATGAAAAACTGATGCCGGGGATCATCACCGGTTAAAATTACAATACTTTGGTTTTCATTCACTTCTGTTGGCATGAGTTAAATCGAAGCGTATTGGCGATGGGTTTTTGCGTATAACAAGTTTTGCTTGCAGAAACATGCCACCGGAAAAAGTTATTCATCAATATCCTGTGCGGTTAGAAATTTATTTTTGTAATAGACGGTTAGATCCTTGAGTGAAATAATTCCTTTGATCTTGTTGACCTCTGTGACGGCCAGATAGCGTGAGTCATTCTCGTGCATACAGGTGAGGGCGGAATCCATAGACTGGTCAGTTTTTATGGTGGTAGGTTTTTCCATGAGTTCAGAAACCAGAGTGGTTTGGGGGTTCAAATTATCTCCCAATACCTTGCGCGTGAAAATTTCTTCCGTAACAATGCCCACGATCTCGTCATTATGAGTTACCAGAAGTGAGCCGATTTTGTTTTCCTTCATATTCTGGGCGGCTTTTTGCACCGAGGTTGAGTCAGGGATCGTTCCCAGGTTTTCCTGCATATAGTTGCTGACCTGATCTTCCTTGTTTGTGTATTGACAAAATTTAAAGCTGTAATAGTTAGCGAAATCCTTGATGGAAAGCATTCCAACGATTTTATTTCCACGCGAGATGGAAAGGTGACGAATATTATTTTCTCGCATTTTTTGGTATGCATCGGACATGGTCTGATTGCAATCCATGGTGATTAGCTGACGGATCAGAACGGTAGATAAAATGGTGGTGCTCAACGGGCGTCTAGCGGCTATAACATCCATGGTTAGAGCTGATTCTGAAAACAAACCTTTTATCTTTCCTGCTTCCAGGACGAGTAAACATCCCACTTTGTGTTGAGACATTTTTTTGGCGGCATCCAGGACGGTGCTTCCAGCATCTATGCCTAAAACAGGACCTTTCATGAAATATTGGATTTCACCTTTTTCTCCTGTCTCTTGACAGAATTTATTATGGTAGTAGTTGGCAAAATCCTTGATGGATAATATTCCAACCATCTTGTCATTATCAGTTATTCCCAAATGACGAATATTATTTTTGCGCATATGTTCATAGGCTTCTTCCATCTGGCGACTGGCATCCAGTTTTACTATGGGGTTGTTGGCGATCAAGGATGCCGGGGTTTGATCCGGACTCAGGTCCTTTGCCGCAAAATTTCGGACTAAGTCGGTATCGGTCAATAGCTTGGTATAGTTTTCGTTCTCACCAATAAGGATAGAACTGATGGAGTGTTGGCGCATTTTTTGTGCGGCTTCTTTGACGGAAGACTTGAAGTCAACGGAGACCAAAGACTCCTCCATGAAATAACGGATTTCGTCCATATGAAATTCCTGCAAGGTTTTAGAATGGTCGTTTCTTTATTCAGGTTAACCAAACTTGAACCGGATTACAATAGGGTTAGGTGTTTTGCAGAAAGGGATATTCTTGATGGGCAGGAGAGGCGTTATTGGGTTCAGCGTTTTACGAAAGGAAGGGCTGCAAGGTGTTTAATATGTTTCCACCAGAACCTCAGTTTCATGCGCTCAATTTGAAACCGAACCCGGAAATATGTATTTCGCTGTGGTTTAACAAGGTACATTCTTTCAACTCAATCTATCAGATAAATAGAGAACAGACTTTCTTGTGCCATGTTCGCTCGGCCCACCATTTGCCTTCCATAGCGTTGCCTTAATGTTCTTAACGGTTCATATGTCAAGGGACTTTAAAAAGTGTGTCCAAAATCAGGCAAGAATTATTTACTAATATATTAGTTGTCTATAAGATAGGGGGGATTTGTGAGAATAGTATTAGAATTGTGGTAAAGAACTTTTTTTTGGTTTACATGATGAGGCACACTTTTTTAGCTCTGTTAATTGATTTCCCGCCAGGCCTTCAGCAAAGGGAAATATAGAGCCTTCTTAATGGGGAGTTTCTCACCATATTTTTTTAGAGCAGTTTCATAGCGATTCAATTGCTGTCTATAACGATGTACCTCATTATCCAAAAAGATTTCAAGGTTTTTGCCTCCTCCTTTATGGGTTCCGGTTTTGTAGTCAATGATCCACCGAACTCCATCCTCAACGAAAGTGCGGTCAATGACATTTCGGATATACCGGTTATCCTCAAAGAAAGTAAGCGGATACTCGGAGTGCGCATCTTCATGCGAGGCTAAAATCCATAGTCCTCGTTCATCCTCAAAAAGTTTAGACAGAGCCAGAAGCCCGGATCTTAATGCGGCCTCTGCCTGCTTATGAGGCAGTCCTTCTCCCAGTAGAGCTGATTTAAAGCGGGGCTTTAAATTTTCGATTTTTTCTTTGGACCAGTTATCTAATCCTTCTACTGCGATATCATGCAGGCAACGGTGTAAGACATTGCCCAGGCAACGCGCCGTATTCCCTGCCCAGTAATATTCAGGCTCCCCAGAGTGTTCATCTGCGGTATCGACGACGGGCCCTTCGACAATGGGGTCTGCCGGAATGGGCAATGAAAAATCGAGGGGTAGACGATGAATGGAATGTGTCTCCGTTGATGTCTGGTCAGCCTGTGTGGGACCCAGCTCAGTAATTTCACTCAGCTTCTCCAGCCAATCGTCTTTTAAATGTGGCCATAGTTTATTCAGTAAGGATTTGGAATGGGGTTTCCATTCATCATCCTTGGAGGGCTCCAGATGGCCAAACAGGTGCAGTTGCGACTTGGCTCTTGTCGCGGCAACATAAAGTAGCCTTAAGGTTTCATATTCTTCTTTTTCTTTATTCAGGTCAGATAAAAATTCGTAAAGAGGGGATGTTTCACCACCTTTTTCCTCAATGGGCGCGAGTAACAGGTCATCGCCATGCGGCATCCAGTAAACCAGACGCTTTTCTTCCCCTTTGATACGTTTGCCCAGACCGGGCAGAATGACAAAGTCAAATTCAAGACCTTTGGCTTTGTGCATGGTCATTATTTGTACGGCATTCTCAGCCACCGCTAAAGGGCTGGCATATAGATCTGTCAGAATTTGGTCAAAATTTTCGAATCTTTCTTCCTGTCCGGAAGCGATGATTTCCTCAACCTTGTTAAAAAATACTTCAATATCATCAGGATTGGTTCCTTGCAGGCAAGCGGGGCCGCCTAGTCTGATCCAGCAGGCCTCCAAAACATCGCGAAAATTATGGTCGGTGAATCCGTTTAGAAAATGCTGAATATTGTTAGTGAGATTTTGCGCTCTTTTTTGACCGTCTTCACTAAGAAGCCCAATGCGGGATGGATCGTTGAGCAGAAACCAGATAGGTGTTGTTGCATTCAATTCCACCAATACATGGATATCGGTCAAAGATAATCCGCACCAGGGCGCTCTTAAAATAGAAAGCCAGGCGGTTCGGTCTCCAGGAAAACGCAGGGCACGAAGCAGGGAAAGCAGGTCGAGAATGGCCGGTCGGTCTGTAAGGGAATCAATAGCCTCGGCCTTGAATTCAACGCTCGACTCATTAAAATGTTGGACGATGGCAGTGAGGTGAGTTCGCCCTCGGACCAGAATGGCTAAACTCTTGTTAGGATGCTGCGATTGCAGGTCCTTGACCAGAGTTGTGATCTTACGTGCTTCTTCCTCAGAAATGGCAGGGCTATCCTGATGGTGTGGAACGGGGTGATACGCCACTCCGGGGTGCATGCTTTCTTTTAATACAGCTGATGATGGGGTGTAGGAAATGGCCCCGAGGTCGGCGTCTTCATGCTGTGGGAAAATCTTTTCAAAGCAGGTGTTGACCCAGTCCACCAGATTCTTTTGTGAACGAAAGTTGGATTCCAGTGATAGTGGTATTAAACGCAAGTTACCCAGTCCGCGATATTGAGTTTTGATGAATAAACCCACCTCCGCATCTCTGAATCGGTAAATGGATTGTTTGGGATCGCCAACAATGAACAGGGTTCTGCCATCTTCATCGCTCCACTCAGATGTGAGTTTGTGCAATAGCTCTTCCTGCTTGAAAGAGGTGTCCTGATATTCATCCACCAGAATGTGGTGGATTTTGCAATCGAGATAAAAAAGTAAATCGGTGGGGTGCTCCTCCCCATCTTCATCCTTCTGAACCAGGCCACTGATGGCAGACAAGGAAATTTCAGTGAAGTCTGTGATCTGCCTTGATGAGAAAACATCTTTCAGTGTTTTGTTGATCTCTGCCAAAAGGCGGATGGTGGATTTCAGCAAATCCCACTCCATGTCGGTGAAGTGTGCTCGTGGAAGTTTTTTTACTTTAGCTAGAGCCGCGAGAAGAGCAGGGTCGTTTTGCAGCGAGATCAACAGCTCGATAAACGCATCTTTCATTTCTTTTGCACTGGCATCTTTGCCAGCGGGAAAACCCAACCGGGCATCCGGCTTTTTCCTGTATGTATTGGTTTGCGTTAAAAAAAGATGGGCCAATCCTTTCCAGGTTTCCAGCCTATCCAGGGTTGTGTCCGGAAAGCTCTGTAAATTTGCAAGGCAGGCTGAGGGGTGCGAAGGATTTGCATTTTCCAGATTTCTGCCTGAGTAGTTGGCGATCTGCAAGATGCTTTTCTGGATTGCTGGACTGAACAAATTATTCAACTCAGCAAGTCGGGCTTGAATCAAACCTGCTAAGGTTTTCTCCAGTTTTTGTCGTGCATCATCATTTAATGGATGAGCTTCGAGATTTTTACGCGGATCGAAAAAGGAGATCATCCATTGGTCTCTTTTTTCCAAAAGCTGGACGATTCTTTTTATGAAATCTTCTTTGGAATTATCAATATGCCGGAGAATATTTCGCACCAGTACGCCATAGGGGTTGGTCTCACTTTCCGTCAGGCTCAGGATGTTTCGGGCCGTTTCCCGATAAAGGCTTTTGGCATTTTCCTGGATATTCAACCCGGCACCCATTCTGGATAACAAAGGCATTCGACGAGTTAACGAAGAACAAAAGGAGTCAATGGTCACAATTCTCAGGCGGGCCGGATTGTTCATCAAATTCCATTCCCGTGATTGATTCTGTTCCAGAACTTTTTGAGCCAGTTCCCAGGTAAACCTGGCATGGGCTTGTTCGGGGCGCTGATGAGTTTGGGCTTCTGTGAGGGCAGAAAAAACGCGCTCTTTCATTTCTGCGGCGGCTTTTCGCGTGAATGTCATCGCCAGAATTTCTTCCGGGTAGCTTGCCAGTCCTAACAACTTCAAATAACGTTGGATGAGCAATTCGGTTTTTCCCGATCCTGCCGGGGCCTGAACGATGAATGACTGGCTGGGGTCCAGTGCTTGTTTTCTTATTTTTTCATCTGCAAGCATTAAGAGGCGTCCTCCAGAGTTTCCAGGTTTGTGATTTACGGAGAAACTCCATTGGCGTTATATTCTTCCTTAGCTTTTATGCCCCAAAGCAACTGTGTTAAATGTCAAGCATTGGAGATGAGATTTTCATTCCAGAGTGTTT
>JACNKA010000114.1 GCA_014382285.1 Nitrospinota bacterium
AAAGTTCTTCTAATAATCAAACAAGACTCGAGCCGGGGTTTGAATTTTTGGAGTTTGAAAAATGGTAGAAAAGATTGCCCTGACCGAGCAACAGTTGGGAGAAAAGTTGAAAGAGATGGCGACGGAATGGCAAACTGGTAAGAACGAAAAAGGCGTGCCTTACATCGAACGAGTGCATCATGCATCCAAATTTATGGATGGCATCGCTTTTGTGGGCAAGGTCGCCGAAGCGGCGGAAGCCAATAACCATCACCCCGACATCATCATCAACTACAAGCGCATTTCCATCCGTTACTGGACCCACTCTGCAAGTGGTGTCACCTTGGCCGATGTTCAGATGGCTCAGAAAATTGACCCGCTGTTTTAAGCTATTTCACTCCAGAGTTGCTTTTTAGTGCTATTTTTATTTTATCGGGAGGGTGATGGTGAAAGTTGTTCCGTGGGGCTGGTTTTTTTGAACTGTGACTTCCCCATTGTGTCTCCTGATAATTTTTTCACAAATGGCTAAGCCTATTCCGCTTCCTTCAAAAGTACTTCGGCCATGAAGTCTTTCAAATGGTTTGAAGATTTTTCTGAAATATTTTTCCTCAATTCCAATGCCATTGTCCGACACCTTGATCTGGCATGTCTTCGTTGTATAGCAAAATGAACTGGTTATATTGATGACGGGGGAAACGCCTTCTCGATGGTATTTTAGCGAATTGGATATTAAATTCTGAATCGCGTTAGGAAATTGAACAGGGTCCACTTCGAGTGTGGGCAATTCCTGCAGATGAATGGTGGCATTTCCCATTTTTATCTGATCGTCTAGATCCTCTATAACCTGAGTGACTATTTTTTTCAGGGAAACCCGTTCGTAGTTTTTTGGTTGTTGAGCAGCTCTTGAATACTCCAGGAGATCACGGATATAATTTGACATTCTCCAGGCGGATTTTTGCATCCGACTCAAATAGTCGCTTGCTTCTTCATTAAGGGAGACATCCTTTTCCCTCATGCGGTCTCCAAAGGTTATGATTTTACGTAACGGTTCCTGCAAGTCATGGGACGCAAGGAAGGCGAACTCTTCCAAATCCTGATTACTGCGTTTTAACTGATCTGCATAAAAATGCAGCTTGCTCTCCGAATTTTTTTGCTGAGTTATATCTACAATAAATCCTTCCAGCGTTTCCAATTCCCCGTTTTGAGAAAACACTCCAAGCCCTTGTTCCCAAACCCACTTTAATTCTTTTTCCGCGGTGAGTATGCGATAAACCAGTTGGAAGGAATGGCGTTTTTTTAGAGCTTTTTGGACCTCTATCCACACCCTTTCCTGCTCTTCAGGATGTACAATATTTTTGCCAAACGTTATTTTTTGATTCAGAAAATCCTCGGAGGTGTACCCCGTCAGGTCGTAACAGCCTTCGCTGACATATTCCAGTGTCCAGTCTTTATCATTCATACAGCGGTATACCATTCCCGGTAAATTGCCTACCAGAGTCTCGAGGAAGCGTTTGCTCTTCAGTAACTGGAGGCTGGTTTCCTCCAATTGGCTAGTACCGCTTTCAACGCTGTTTTCCAAGTCTTTTGTATATTGTTTTAGCGATTTCTCGAGTTGTTTTCTTTCGGAAAGGCTGGATACAAGAACCAGTGATGTGAACGACACGATGCTCATGAAGGTTTGCAATAATAATAGAGATTCGTCAGGAGACATATTCTGGGTGAAGGGATTATTCCCTTTCACAGTTTCTAAAATCGCGACCACTGAAAATATAAGCACTGAAAGCACGGCTCCAGCTTGTTCAAATCTAAAGATAGCCCAGATCAAAAGGGGATAGGTCACGAACAATAAAGGATAAGAGTTTGTCCCTAAACTTCCTGCGAATACTATCCTGGCGAAAAAATATATTATGACAGCAAGGAAGATTCCCTCAATTATAAAGGCTGGTTTTGGCGTCTGTGAAGAAGGTTGAGTGAAAATTAATACTAATGGCGCAAACAGCCAAATACCCATTGCATCCCCCAACCACCAGGTGAGCCAGATCCTGGAGAAATTGTTCCAGCCTTCTAAACCTCCCAGGCATAAACTTACCGTGCCGACACTGGCGCTCACGATGCTACTCAGCAAGCCGGAAACAATGAGGAAAATCAGAACACTTTTTACTTGCTCCAACGGGTTATTTGAAATGGAAAACCGACGAAAGAGATAGGCCCCTAACAGGGCTTCCCCGCTTGCGCCAAGCCCAATGCTGATGCCTATTGGAAGAAAACTTACCAAAGAAAATTCAGGGACATTGGAATGGGAAATCCAGGTGTTCATGCAAAGAGACCCTATTAAGATACCAGGCCAAATACGGTATCCCCTCCACATTACAGCGGCCAGAGCAATCCCCGAAGCCGGAAAAACAGGCGTGCTGAACCCCGGAGGCAGTGCCAGGTTTGTTCCCCAAAGGCCTGCCAGAATATAAACCAGGGCGAGAACCAATACAGGGCATACATCTTTCTGGAGTAGAGTTGGGAGCTTTGATTCCATTTCCTTATGTTTTAAAAAAAAAGACAGAAAATCAGCAGGCCGGAGGCTCCATCGGCATTTCCCGCTTAATTGTGTGAGATTTTATTTGTCCAGTTTCAGGCATAAGCCGCAAGCTGTCAATCTTTTGCTGAAAAGATTTGGCGCTTGTGCTTGCCTGAACTGAGGAGGGTATAATATGCAGGAGGCGAGTATGGAGCTACTTCGCTTCTTCTCTCAAGATATCATCAAGGGTCTGGCGACTTCGGGTTTGTGTGCACCGGTCGCCATCGACCACGACTTCGGGAATGAGGGGTTGGGAATTGTAGTTCGAGGACATGACGTGACCGTAAGCCCCCGCTCCACCTATGACAATGCAGTCTCGCGGTTTTGGCATGGGTAGTTTTCGGGCTACGGGTTCTTCATCTTTTTGTGTCAACACGTCTCCTGATTCACAAACCGGCCCTGCAACGATGAGGTCTTGCTCCGGCCCAAGGTCATCACCGTCAAACCAGATGGGATGAAACGACCCATACGCCATAGGACGGAGGAGATGGCAGAAGCCGACATTAGTCAGCACATAGTCGATGCGTTTTGCCTCTTCATCGAAGGTGTGGTTGAGAGAACGCACTTCTCCGATCAGGGTTCCGCAACCGGCGACGAACCTACGCCCCGGTTCGATTTCGCAGACGATGTCTCGACCAAAATGATCCTTCAATAGTTTTGCGCGTTCTTCGAGAATGACTTTGTACCCGGTAATGTCTTCCTGCGGCTGGTCGGGATCATATTGGTAAGGCAGTCCGCCGCCAAAGTTCACCGTTTCGACATCTTCAAACTGTTTGGCAAACTCTACCAGTTTTCCTGTGATGCGTTTGAGGTGTTCCATATCTCCACCGGAACCGATGTGCATATGCACTCCGGAAATAGTCAGTCCGTATTGTTGAACAAGACGTTTGACCTCATCCAGATTCTGGTACCAGATTCCGTGCTTGCTATAGGGCCCGCCGGTATTGGTTTTTTTTGAATGGCCTGCACCCTCGCCGGGGTTGATTCTGATTGAGATTTTAGGGGAACCGGCACCTTTAGCTTGCAGTGCCTTGCCATACTCTTCGACCATTCCCAATGTGCCGCAGTTGCAGTAAATGTTGTTTTCGAGGCAGAACTTTACATCGTCATCGTTGAAAAACACATCGCTGGTGAAGCAGATGTCGGAGGAGCGGAATCCGGCACGCAGGGCACGTTGCACTTCAAAAACACTGACCGCGTCAATTTTGACCCCGTTGTCGAGCATTTCTTTAAGAATGCGGACATTGGAATTGGCTTTCATGGCATACCGGGTAACGGGAGCCAATTGCTTGATCTCGCCAATTGAACGGCGCAGGGTTTCCAGACTGTATACATAAACGGGGGTGCCGAATTCTTTGGCAATGTGCCGCACTTCTACATTTTCAATTTTCATGAACTCTTCCAGACTAATGGTTCGATAATATAAACCCGGTTTATAACATAGATTTTAGGATCAAAGAATCCCTTTGTTTTCAATTGACATTTCTCCATGATAGAGTAATTTGGGTCATTCATAATAAACTGAAAATTTTCAGGAAACAATTTTCCATGCCGAAATGGACCATAGACGAAGCCCGGGAACATTATAATATTAATGGTTGGGGAGCGGGGTTTTTCGACATCAATTCCAAGGGGAATATTGTTGTGCGCCCGGATAGAAAGAACGCACATCATATAGACCTCAAGGAACTGGTCGATGACATCCAGTCCAAAGGCTATTCCCTGCCGGTTCTGATCAGGTTTTCAGACATTCTCAAAGCCAGCATCGCCAACCTTGCCAACTCGTTTCAAAACTCCATTGAAGAGTACGGATTTGAGGGCCAGTATCACGGGGTCTATCCCATCAAGGTCAATCAGCAAAGACAGGTGGTTGAGGAGATTGTAAAGTTTGGACAGCCCTTTAACATAGGGCTGGAAGCTGGATCGAAACCGGAATTGCATGCTATCCTCGCCATCCTTGATAACCCGGAAGCTTTGCTGATCTGCAATGGCTATAAGGATGAAGCCTTCATTCGTCTGGCATTGATGAGCCAGAAGCTGGGCAAGAAGGTGTTCATTGTTGTGGAGAAGCTTGACGAACTGGTCTTGATCGCCAAAGTGGCAGAGGAACTGGGAGTCCAACCCAATATCGGGCTCCGCATCAAACTGGTGAGCGCGGGGCAGGGGCGTTGGTCCTCATCGGCGGGGGAGCACTCCAAGTTCGGACTGAACACTATGGAACTGATGGATGCCCTGGAAATTGCCAAAACTAAGAACATTCTCGATTGTATCAAACTGATCCACTTTCATCTGGGAAGCCAGATCACCAATATCCGCAGGATTAAAAACAGCTTGAAAGAAGTAGGGCGGTTCTATTCTGAATTGATGCAGTTTGGATGCAACATCCAATATATAGATGTGGGCGGCGGACTCGGTGTCGACTACGACGGGTCGCGATCCACCTTCGCTTCCAGCACCAATTATTCAGTTCAGGAATATGCCAACGACGTGGTCTATCACCTGCTGGAAATTTGCCAGGCAGAAAACCTGCCGCACCCGAATATTATTTCAGAATCAGGCAGGGCCATGACTGCACATCACTCCATTCTTGTTGTCAACGTGCTGGATGTTGCCAGTTTTCCGGAGTGGAGCGACCAGATTGAAATTGCCGAGGATGCTTCTGAAGCGGTGAAAGAAATTTTTGATGTGCTCATCGCCACCTCCAACAAAAACCTGATCGAGTCGTGGCACGATGCCGTGCACCTGAAAGATGAGGTGCAAAACAAGTTTTTGCTTGGTCTGCTTACCTTGGCCGACCGTGCCGTGGCCGAACGTATTTACTGGGGGATTTGTCGTAAAATTGAAAAACTGAGTTCCCAGTTGAAATTTCTTCCGGATGATATCCGAAACCTTAAAACAAATCTGGCCGATAAATATTTCTGTAATTTTTCTGTGTTCCAATCGGTGCCCGACTCTTGGGCGATTGATCAGGTTTTTCCCGTCGTGCCCCTGAACCGTCTGAATGAAGAACCCACTCGTGACGCAACGCTTGAAGACATTACCTGTGACTCAGATGGAAGGATAGACAATTTCATCGGCACCAATCGTGGGACCGAAAAGACCTTGCGGGTGCATTCCTTCAAACAGGGGGAAAGCTATTGCCTCTGTATTTTTCTCACAGGGGCTTATCAGGAAATTCTTGGAGACCTGCACAACCTGTTCGGCGATACCAACACGGTTCACGTTTCACTTAAAAAAAATGGAAAGATTAATTACGAGCAGATCATTAAAGGCGAAGATGTGACGGATGTTCTGGACTATGTTCAGTTCAGCGCCGATGAACTCGCGGGACGCATAGACGGTTTCCTGATCGGCTGTGTGCAAAGAGGCGTGGTCACGCAACAAGAGGCCGATGATTTTCTCAGTCTTTACAAAGAGGGACTGAATGGTTACACCTATCTGGTGAAACCGGAAGCCACTGAAAAAGATTAGTTTTCCTCTGCCAGAGGTGCAGGTTTTTCGTAAAAACTTTCTATCTGTTCGATGCGTTCTCTAGTAGTCGGGTGGGTGGAAAAATAGCTGGCTTCATCAGATTTGCCTCCCGACTCCTTACGGAAAACCTGAAACACTTCGACCAAATGGTGAGGCGGAATATTGGCATTCACCAAATAACCGACTCCCAGTTTATCGGCCTCCAGTTCCTGAGGGCGAGAAAACCCACCAACCACCGCAGGTTTCACCAGATACTCGGCATAGCCCAACCCCGGCACAAACACATTTGCCACCGCAAAGGCGATAGATGTCAGAATGGAAACCCCCATGCTGGAATAATAATGTCCCGCTTTTAAATGACCTATTTCATGCGCCGCCACAGCCACTCTCTGCTCTTGCGATAATTGATGTAAAAGATCATCGGTGATATGAATGTCGTTTCCTGTGGTCACCCAGGCGTTGGAAAAGTTGGTGTAGTGCACCACGGCGTTATATTCCTCATCGGGGAAGTTGGCTTGCGCAATTGTGTCCACCGCCGTTTTCCATAGATAGAGATCATGGGCGCAACCGACGCAGTTCTTATCCGGTGTGGTCTGGCACCCACCTAGAACAGAAATAATTAAAATCAGTGATAAAATTCTTTTCATCGTCAAGGCAGGCCGGGCTATACCCGGTTATGACAGGGTAAACTTTTCGCTAAGAAGGCTCAGGTTTGTTAGACAATACGTCCACCATCTCTTGGTGGATCAGGCCGTTGCTGACCAGAATTTCCTCATCGTAAATCGTTGCGGGAGAACCATCAAACTTTGTCAGCGTTCCCCCGGCTTCCGTCACGATCAATGCTCCTGCGGCAACATCCCAGGGGCAGAGTTTGAGTTCCCAGAATCCTTCAAACCGACCCATCGCTGTATAAACCAGGTCCATCGCGGCAGACCCGGGGCGGCGCACCGCCTGACATAATTTCATAAGCCGACAAAAATGGTTTAAGTTGTCATCCAGCGAGTTGATCACTTTGGGGTGAAAACCTGTAACGAGCAGGCTTTCTTTTAATGTGGGGATTGTAGAAACCTTGATGGCTTTAGCGTTGAGGGTGGCACCTTTGCCCCGCTCGGCAACAAACAATTCGTCGAGACAAGGGTTATAAACAACGCCGACTTCCAATTGGCCTTCGTGTTCCAATCCAATCGAAACGCAATAGCAAGGGTAACCGTGTGAAAAATTAAGGGTGCCATCGAGCGGATCAATGATCCATTTACTTGGTGATGAATTGCCTTGTGCACTGCCCGACTCTTCGGCCAGAATATCGTGGTCGGGGAATGTTTGCTTGATCCTGTCGATGATCGTCCTCTCGCACAGGAGGTCGATCTCTGTGACCGGGTCATAAAACTCTTTATAAGATATTTTCCCGATGGAGTCCTTACGCTCGCGCAGAATTTTACCGGCGGCCAAAGCCGCTTCCACCGCTACTTGAACCGCTTCGCTCATTCCAGCCACCCTCCACCGACCACGCAGTCATCTTGATAAAATACAGCAGACTGGCCGGGTGCAATGGAAATCTGTGGATCGTCAAACTCGATCTTTGCTCGCAATCCGTCAAGCGGTGTTACCGTTGCGGGGACTCCCTGATGTCGGTAACGGATCTGCACATCGGCGCGAAATGGATCGGAAAACTCCAGGCTCCATTTCACCTGATCCACTGTGCAATCGGGGCGGGCCAGTTCATGCTTGGGGCCGACGGTGATACGGTTTTGCACCGGGTCAATATGCGTCACAAAAAGCGGTTCTTTGAGTCCGCCAAGGTTGAGCCCTTTTCTTTGTCCGATAGTGAAAGCCGGGTAGCCGGGGTGTTTGCCCAGCACCTTGCCGACAGAATTGACGATTTCTCCCTCCCGCAAGGCTTTGCCGTTTAACTGTTTGGCGATGAACTTTGGGTAATCGTTGTCAGGGATAAAACAAATTTCATGGGACTCGGCTTTCTCGGCCACGTTCAATCCCAGTTGCCGAGCGCGTTCGCGCACTTCCTTTTTATCCATGTCGCCGAGCGGAAACTCCAACCGCTCCAGTTGTTCCTGTGACAGATTGAACAGAAAATAACTCTGGTCTTTAAAGCGGTCCCGGCCTCGGCGCACCATCAACCTGCCGGAAGAATGTTTGACGATGGAGGCGTAGTGTCCTGTGGCAACACGTCGAATGCCGAACGACTCGGCCTTGTGGATCAGCTCTTCAAATTTCAGTTTCTGGTTGCACAGCGTACAGGGGATGGGCGTCCTCGCCTGCATGTACTCCGAGATGAAATAATCGACCACCTCTTCCTTGAACTTTTTTTCCATGTTGAGGATGTAAAAAGGGATGCCAACCCGCTCTGCCACCCGTCGGGCATCAGCCATATCATCGAGAGAACAGCAGGTGCCGAACCGGTTATCCGAATTCGAATAGTTCCACAACTGTAGAGAAACCCCCACAGCTTCGAACCCGCGTTCCTTCATGATCCCGGCGGCTACAGAGCTGTCTACCCCGCCGCTCATGGCCACTACAATTTTTTCAGTGTCTGTCATATTTTAAAGGCAGCCTGCAAGTCGAAAAAAGGACAGGCAGGAGTCGCCTAAACGTCTATCTTTATAAAACTCAAGTTTATCATAGTTTTTCTGTAAAACGGTTTTATGGAAATGTTCCACCACTACCAGCGCGTCCTGACCCAGTATTTTCGATGATGATAGCCCCAGTAAGGTTGATTCATACAAATCATCGGCGAAAGGTGGGTCTACATAAACCAGGTCGAAGTCCCGTTCCTGGAGTGTTTTCAATGCCGCAAGAGCAGGGCATTTCAATAAAACCCAGCGGTCGCCCGTCATTTTACACTTTTCCAGATTTTTCAGGACGATGCGCTGAGCTTCCAGGTTGGGCTCGACAAACACCACCGCTTCTGCGCCTCGGCTGAGTGCCTCAATGCCCATGCTACCACTGCCGGCGAACAAGTCGAGAAAGCTCACCCCTTCAAGGCGGGGGCCGACCTGATTGAAAAACGATTCCTTAACCCGGTCGAGGGTAGGGCGAATGTCGGCAGAGCCCAGGCTGATTAGTTTAGTACCTCGGGCCGAACCCGAAATCACACGCATATATAAAATGTTCCTTTCACCACACCGAGTGGAACGAGCTTGACAGTTTTTACATCTAAAACTATTATAAACAAGATTTCCAGGGAATTAGTGGTCGGGTATCGTCTAATGGTAGGACGCCAGATTCTGATTCTGGATGTCGAGGTTCG
>JACNKA010000163.1 GCA_014382285.1 Nitrospinota bacterium
CTCACAGGAACAACTATTACTACAATATTACCTCCTTGCAAACATACAAGGGGTATGAATCGCATGTCTTTATTTCTTGGGCAAACATTTTCTCGGTCCAATGAGCCATTGCTATCCGCCTCCACGGCTAGTGGCCTGAATTCTGCAAAGAGAACCGAATTCGCAATGGAGGCAGGGCTCGCCTTTGTTGATAGGTGAAACACGGTGATTCCCCTGTAGGAATTCATCAGCGACAGCGTTTAAATTGTTCTTCCAATAATCCAGCAACTCTTCCCATGAGGAATATCCGCTGGCCTTGGTGAAATCCTGATTTTTGAATTCTCCCAGGGGCAAGCCTGGAATAGTCGTGCCCTTGAACTCAGGTTTTCCTATTACCAGGTGGCCGTAGGCCAATCCTGCAGGAGGTTTGGCTAATGTGTAGAGAGGTAGTTGTGGCGCGCGTATTTTTTCTGCAAACCAGTCTGTCGTTTTGGCGTCTCTTCCGGTCTTGTAGTCGATCAATAGCAGGCCCTTGTCAGGAATTTCATCAATGCGGTCAATTCTTAATTTAAGTTTAATTCCAGATAGATTTATTTCAACGCCTTCCTCATTGTGAAGCACTTTGAAATCGGGCCTTTTTGATTCTACATCCCGTAGCCAGTCATGGATGACCCGAACGTTTCGTTCTATTTCGAGTTGGTTGAATTGGGTTTGGCCTGCAGTGCGTTCCGAGCAAATTTTTAGAGCCTCCCGCACGTATTGATCAAGCTCCTGTTTCAACGTTCCTTTCAAAAGGATTTTTAAAAGATTCTTCAGATCGACTGTTTTCTCCCAGAACAGTTCCAGAGCTTTATGGATCACATTACCGCGATCCAGATTGTCAAAGTCTACTTCAGGAGCCGGATAGTGTTCGCTGTTCAAACGGTGACGGGCAAAGGCTCTAAAAGGGCAATCCACCTGATCCTTCACAAGGCTATATCCTGATGCCATACCTCGAGTTGCAAACAGGGTTTTTTCAGAATCAGTTGCCGGTGAAAATGCGGACTCTGTGAACTCCTCCAGATCATTCAATGCCAGGACTTGATCTTTGATTCGCCTGGAAGCGCAAGGAGCCTCATCAACTTTTGCGAATCCTTTTAATAAGGGGCTGATTTTCATATCCATGTCCCCCTCGTGGAGAGGAAAACTAAAATGAACTTCTGGCGCGGCCATCAGTAGCCGACTTAGTGATTGCTCGGCAAATATTAATTCGCGTTGCGGATTGGAACGCGGGATGGAAAATTTGTTGCGAATTTCATAAGGAATAAAAGGGTTGGGTTCAGGGTGGGTGGGGAGTGCTTCACTATGGCAACCCATGACCCACAAATGGTCAAACTGCATTCCGGATGACTCGAGAAGGCCAATGACCTGAATGGAGTACTCGGGCGTTTTGGTCTGGAAGGGTGTGCTTCGAGCTATGCTGGCAAGATGATTTATGGCCTCCAGCCTGTTAACAGGGCCGAGTATCTGGTTCAGGGAGCAAAGTTGGTTCAAACAATCTTTCCATGCTTCAAAAGCCTGATACCGTTTTGATAAAACGGACTGTTGATCGGCAGATGCTTCTGATTTTCCCGGCCACCCTGTGATTTTCAACAACTCTGTTAATTCCTCTGCCCACTTTCCCGGTAACACCCTTTTGTTATTCAGAGTCCAGGATTTCAACCTCTCCGCCAGTTGGTCGACTTGAGCAATGCTGCCATAAGAAGAGAGTTTATCAAGAGAGATGGAGAGAACCCTTTTTCTTCTTAGTTTGCGCTCCAGGTCGGATATTTCCTGCATGGGAGGAAACGTGTAACCCAAAAAGGGACTCTGGATGAATGACAGGAACGTGGCGATAGGAACAGTGGCAGTTTTTACGGTCAACAGGTCCAGTGCCATTTTGATCATGGGTTCCTGAGACAGGGGAGGAGCCAGTGAAATGTTAAATACCTGCTCGTCTAAACTGAAAATGGATTCGGGAACCAGTTCTGAGCTTAACTCGCGCTTTAGCAGTGTGCGATATTTTTCCAACTCGGGCACAACGATGCCGATAAGTTTCCCCGGTTGGAATATGGATCTCACCCAGCGGGCACAGGCTTCGGCTTCTGCTTGCCGATTTTCGTATTCCCGGACATGAGCGGTTCCATCATTCAGTTTATCTTCCAGGATTTCTGGGGTGGGTACGGGTGATAGAAAGTCGACACGGGTTCCTTTTTCGAGAAGAAAGTCGATAAAAAATTTCAATTGCGGATTTTGTTCTTCAAATCCCATCACACGGAGAGCAGGTGGAATGGGTATATTTCCGTCCTGCATAGAGTTTCTCACCGCATCCATAAGCATGCAGGGGTCCAAAGCACCTAGTGAAGAAAGGCGTCTGTCATATTTTTTTGTCCAACTGAGGAAGGTTTTTGCTTCATCAGTCATTGCATAAAGTTTGGGATTCCGGGGCAGGCGGTATTCATGAATCAGGGTAAAGGCTTGACTGGCTTTGGAGGCGACACCTTGTAAATGAAGGAGGTCAAGACGGGCTGAGTCCTGAACTATGATTTGTTCCCAGATTTTTTCGCATTGCAATGGGCTGAGGAGGTACTGTGCCGGCCACGATTCTGTCCATACATTTCGTAACCAGGCTGACAGGGAGAGTATCGGTGGAGTCTGCCAGGCTTTCTCCCCGGCTTGCTTCTTCTGCTCATCCTGTTCCAGCAAAAGCCAGCGGGCTAGCCGACTGTTGACGGTCAGGGTAGGAGGTGGCAATGGAGAGCGATTGCTCATTCGGAGTTAAGGGGTGTCCTGAACCCAGACTTCGCCTGTGGTGGTGGTTTCGCGTTTCCAGATCGGTGTGGTGCGTTTGAGTTCTGCGATGGCCCACTCACAGGCTTTGAAAGTTTCTCCCCGGTGTTCCCCGGCTGCGACGATCAAAACAATGTTTTCACCGATGTCGATGGGACCGATACGATGAATGATGCTCATGTCAATGATTCCGAAATCCTTGATGGACTTTTCGCGGATTTCTTCCAGTTTTTTTTCTGCCATCTTCGGGTAATGTTCGAAATTAAGCTCGCTGATGGTTTGACCTTTTGAAAGCTCTCTCCCTGTGCCCAGAAAGGTGGTGATGCCGCCAATATTGCGGGAAACTTTTTTCATGGCTTCGATTTCATCGGTGACCGAGAAATCTTCTAACTGAATACGTATTTTGGCGTCGGTAGTGGTGCTCATGGTATTGTCCTTATTTATTTGGCTCCGCCTGAGAAGGGGGGAAGAAATGCCACCTCGTCTCCATCATGGATAATGGTGTCGGCAGAGGCCATTTCCTGATTGACCGAGATCATAACTTTTTTCTCCCGGATAATCGCTTCCATTTTCGGCGCTGTTTTGGCGATAATATCACTTAACTGGTCTATGCTTATAGGGCTTTCAATGGTCAAACTGTCTTCTTCTTTTTCGGCAATGGATTTCAGACTGGCAAAATATTTAATGGTGATCATTTCCCTGTCTCCACCGCTTCTTTATCGAAAGTTCCCGATTTGCCACCAGATTTATGAAGCAGTCCAATATTATTGAAATACATGCCTCGGTCAACGGCTTTACACATATCATAAATGGTGAGTGCTGCCATGGAGACTGCAGTCAGTGCTTCCATCTCTACCCCGGTCTGTCCGGTCACTTTAACCGTGGCGTTGACGGTGATGGAACAAAGCCCCGTTTCAGCATCAGGCTCCTGGTTTATTTGGAAACTGATGTCGACACCGGTAAGCAGAAGAGGGTGGCACATAGGGATGATTTCATGGGTGCGTTTGGCTCCCATGATCCCAGCGACTTGCGCTACTGCCAGCACATCGCCTTTTTTAATCTGCCCGTCTTTTATCAGCCGTAAGGTATCCGGCTGCATATACACTTCTCCGGTAGCCACTGCTTTGCGGGAGGTATGGGTTTTATCGGAAACATCGACCATGCGGGCACGGCCTTCTTCATTAAAATGTGTTAGCGGATTATTCATATCTCCAAGACCATTCGGAAACGGGATGTACCATTTGAAAAATGCGTTAGTGGATTATTCATAAGCGCAATTGTACATCAACAAGGGCATACGCTCAATGGGATTTCCGGTGCCGTCTGTTCAAAGGCTACTCAGGCGGTTCATAGAGGCCCAGAATATTTCCATCAGGGTCTCGAAAACGCGCCAGTTTGCCGTAGGAGTGGATTTCTATGTTCCCGTCCAGTGCAGCATCCAGCTCTTTCAACCGGAGCACAAAACCTTCAATCGGACGGGCGAGAAAATAGACTGTGGCCCCAACTCCGCCTGGGGAGGAGGATTTCTGCAAAGCCAGTCTTTGTCCACACAAGTCAAATTCTGCCCAGTCTTCCCTGTGAAACAGGGGTTCTTTTCCCAGTACCTTCTGGTAGAATCCCACCGCCCTGTCTAAATTTGCAACGGGATAGGAAATGAACGCGATTTTTGTCTGCATGCTGGAAATCCCGCTTTATATTATGGTTATGATTCGGAGCTCAAAGCTTGTCACTGTTTAATATAGGACTGGTTCTATTATCCAGCTTTTTGCATTCTTTCTGGAATATATTGACCCAGACCAGTAAAAATTCCCAGTACTTTTCCGCTGTGAAAGGGGTTTGGGTCATGGTCATGGCTCTGATGGCCTATTATTACTTCGGAATGCCTCCTTTGAGTTCTGAGATTATCTTCTGGGGCATTCTCTCAGGCGTTTTACACGGTGTGTATATACTTTGCCTTTCCAGAGCCTATGCGACCGCTGATATTTCCTATGTCTACCCCATTGCTCGGTCCGCACCGGTATTTGTGCCGGTTTTTGCCTGGCTGCTGCTGGATGAGCGCCTGAGCATTTCCACCTTTCTTGCCATCGGGTTTATCCTGATAGCTATTTATATCCTGCATTTTGAAGGCAAACTGATACGCGGATTTAAAAACCTGATAGCGGCGATGGGGCATCAGGATTTACGTTGGGCTTTTTATACACTGGCGATGGTGGTCAGTTACAGCCTTGTGGATAAAAAGGGAATGGATTCTTTTTTGAGGCATTTGCCGGATCAGCCCTTTGCCAATGGAGCCACCTTTTTTTTCATTGAAGCAGTTATAGGTTTCACTCTCTGCAATATTTATATTTTCACCAAGCATCCCGCAAAGTATATTTTGCAGACATGGAGAGCGGAATGGCATAAGGCCCTGCTTGCCGGGGTTGCGACGTTAGGTTCTTACGGCCTGATCTGTGTGGTGCTTCAGTTTGAAGCGTTGAGTGCAATTATTTCCCTTCGACAGGTCAGTGTGCTGATGGTGGTCTATTGGGGATGTTGGAAATTAAAGGAGCCGTTTGGTTCACAACGCTTATTGGCCGGAGGACTGATTCTGATTGGCATATTCCTGATTGGCAGTAATTCCCATTAGCCCCACGCCGTGTGCTTTATTAATAAAAATTAACCCCATTTGCTGATGAGACCCCGATATAATAAAAAAATTGGCATACTTTCTTCAGCCGAGCGAATGTTTACTGGCGGCTGAAAGCTATTGCTATTTATACCCCCAAGGGGGTACGAAAACTGAGGAATAATATTACGTCTGCGGAGGTTCTCCGCTAAGAAACTGGAGGTTGGTTGTGAATCGTATTGCTAAATTTCTGAAAACCGGATTGCTTCTGGTTTTATGGATAGTATTTTTTGTTTCTGCCGCTGAGGCGGTTAAGGGTGACAAGCGCAAAACTCTGATTTTTTCACTGGAAAATGGGCTTGATGTTGTTCTGGTCTCCGACCCGGATGTGCATCGTAGTGCAGCCGCCTTATCAGTGGGCACAGGTTATTTGTATGATCCGAACGATAAAGCCGGGTTGGCACATTATCTGGAGCATATGTTGTTTCTCGGGACAAAAAAATATCCCGAAGTGGGATCCTATAAAAAATTTCTGGACTCGCACTCCGGCGGGTCGAATGCCTACACCGGGGGAAACATCACCAATTATTTTTTTGAGGTGTCGCATGATGGATTCAATGAAGCCCTGGATCGCTTCAGTGATTTTTTCAAGGCCCCTTTGTTCGACAAAACCTATGCCAAGAGAGAAGTCAAAGCCGTTAACAATGAGCATGAAAAAAACAAGCTCAATGATGGATGGCGGGGAAACTATGTTGCTGGCTTAATGTCCGAACCGGGTCATCCTCTTGCAAATTTTGGAACGGGTAACCAGACAACCCTGTCGGGTGACAATCAACCGGCATTGCTTGAATTCTATAAACGTTATTATTCGGCTTCCAACATGAAGCTGGCTCTCATCTCAAGCATGCCTATGGAAGTCCTTTCTGGCGTGGCGCAGAAATATTTTTCTAACATACCCAATAGGCCGGTTAAAGTTCCGCAACTTTCTCCTGATTTTAGAAAGCCGCTCAAGGGGAAGTATCGTTTGCTGAAATTAAAAACCATCAAGGATATCCGCTCACTGGAAATTGATTTTCCCACCATACGCCTTAAGAACCATCAAGCCAGTAAACCGGCTTCCATCGTTGGCTCTGTGCTGGGGTATGAGGGCAAAGGTTCTCTGCTCTCTAAATTAAAAGAAGAGGGTCTGGTTTTGAGTCTCAGTGCGGGCGGCGGTAGCAGTCATCCGGATATCAATTCGTTCGGCATCAATATTTCTCTCACCGAAAAAGGCTTAAAAGAGTATGAACGGATTCTTGAATTGATTTTTTCATATATCAATATGGTTCGGGAACATGGGTTTGAGGAATACACCTTCAAGGAAACCCAGGCTATGGCTCAGATCAATTTTGATTGGAAAAACCCGGATGAGGGTATGGGGTTCGTTTCGGGCAAGGCGGCACTGATGCAGGATTACAAATTGAAAGATGTTGAAACGTTACCGTTCCTCTTTACCGAATATGAGCCTTCTGCTTATAAGGCGGTGCTGGATACTTTGAACCCTGAAAACGCAATGGTGGTCCTGAGTCACAACTTAGCCAGAACTGACAGCAAAGCACCGTATTACGATGCCGAATATGCCCTCAAGAATATTGGCGGCAAGGCTTTCAGTAAATTGTCTAACCCCGGAAAAGTGGACGGTGTTTTTTATCCCGCAAAAAATGATTTCATCCCTTACAACCTGAATCTGGTCGAGGAGTATCCTCATCTGGTGCAGGATGATGAGCGGGCAAAAGTCTGGTTTAAATACGATCATCGCTTCAAGCAACCTAAAATAGCCCTGACATTTAGAATTGAAACTCCAAAAGTTTACCGCAGTGCTGAAAATCTGGAGTTGGCTAAACTTTATGAAGCCATGATGCAGGAGGGCTTAAATGAACTGGTTTATCCCATTCAGATGGCAGGGTTGTCCTATGCCTTATCGATTCAAAAGAGGGGGGTAGTTCTTAGCCTTGGCGGTTATTCTGAGCGGATTGGTGACCTGATCAAACTGGTGACTAAAAATCTGAAAGAAGTGAAAGTGGATAAACAGAAATTCGCCAACATCAAGGAAGCGATGATACGCGGATTGAAAAACAAAAAACTTGGTCAGGCTTATTCGCGTGGAGGTTATTACAACTGGTTGATGCTTCTCCAGGATCAATACACTGAGGAGGAAAAACTTGCGGCCTTGACCTCTATCACTCTTAGTGATCTCAAGGGTTACGCTAAAACGCTTTATGACAGGGTGTATATCACCGGAATGGTTCATGGTAACTGGTCTGATGATGAAGCACGGCAAAGTGTGGATATTCTGCTGTCGGCGTTGGGAAGTGAGCCACTGCCTGAAAACGAACGGTTTGAGCAAGTGGTGGAAGTCATGCCGGAAGGGGAGCGGTTTCAATTCAGCCAGGAGGTGGAGGATAACAATAATTCTCTGGCTTACGCCATTCAGGTTGGAGAGAAAGGTTTTCCCGTTCTGGCTCAGACCTCGATAATTGCATCCATTGTGGAGAGCGATTTTTATACGCAAATGCGCACCAATCAGCAGTTGGGGTATATCGTATGGAGTTTTCATCAACGGCTTGAGGAGCGCATATTTTTTCGGTTGGTGATCCAGTCTTCCACCCATGGTCCTTTTGAAATGAGCAAGCGGGTCAATGGCTGGCTGGCGAGCACAGAAAAACTGTTTGCAGATTTAACCGATCAGGAATTTGCACGGCATCAGCAAAGCCTGATCGTTGCGCTGGAAAAAGAAGGGGATAGTATCGGTGCGGTCGCGGGAGACCTTTACACTCTTGCTACAGATGAAAAAGGTGATTTCCGATTTAAAAAGAAGCTGATTCAAGCGATTCGAGACCTTAAGAAAACAGAGGTTGCTCTGACGGCAGGCAAAATTTTTCGAGATCCGGTCACTCCTCGACTTGAGGTGTTAATGAGAGCCAAAGGGAGTCAGGAAAAAGTGCCAGAAGGAGTCATCGCAGAAGTCAGCCAATTTAAAAACCGTTTGAAACGCTAACCGGGACAGCATAAAAAATGAAATTCGGCGCGATTTTTAAAAGAGGGGCCAATCTTCTTAAAATCGGGGTTGCCGCAAGAAAGTTACGCAAGTCCACAACGAAAGAACAACACCATTGGGCTCAGCACTACCTGATCGAACTGCTGGGCCAATCTAGAGGATTGCCCGCCAAGATCGGCCAGTTCATGACCATGGATACGGACGATCAGGCCTTGCGCGAATCCCTCAACAATTCCCTGGAGCCTATGCCTTTTGAAGAGGTCGTGGAACTGATCAGTAAAGCCTATGGCAAACCCTGGGACACTGTTTTTAAGAAGCTGGAGAAATCCTGCAAGACCGCATCGCTCGGGCAGGTGCATTTTGGCAAGCTTAAAGATGGTACGGAAATCGCGGTGAAGGTGCAGTACCCTGAAATCGCAACGGCGGTGGAAGCGGAGATGAACCTCATGGGTTGGTTGCCCAAAGTTGGGCCGGTAGCAAAATGGGTGTAAGTTTTTGCCGGACCTCGGAAGAGAGTCCGGAGAGAGATTCGTAATCGATA
>JACNKA010000168.1 GCA_014382285.1 Nitrospinota bacterium
ACTTCTCAACACATTATAACTTATCCCTCAATGCTATACTTATGCAAAGCTCTCTCGTGGAAGGGGGAGCATTAATGGACCCCTCTTTTTCAAAGAGGGGCTGGGGTGATTTACAACCTCTCATGCAATATCAGGGCTAGTAATTTGATTCGTAACGGTGGGCCTTGACGATATTATTATCGTCAAACAAAATAACCAGTCCCTTAGAGTGCCCTTCACCAATCGCCTGCCAGGTATCGACTTGATAGGTCCACATGGTGTGCTTATTTTCTGTTCCCTCTTTATAGGGCACACCAAACCAATCGAGAACTTCAAGTTGGGTCGTTACATTATTTTGAATTTTTTTAACCTTGGAGCTGTCAAAATTTTTCCCGACCGTACCACAACCGACCAAAAGTGGCAGTATGCAAAGGGCCAGGAGGAAAGCGCGTAGCAATTTCATGTATCCCCCTTTCATTCGGGTTAGACCGTAAGTTTAATCAGGCGGAGTGTAGCAAACCTTCAACAGAAAGTATAATCTGGACAACGCAAATCAAACCGCAGGCGAATCCAGGCATTCCATCAGACAGGATTATAAGGGTGATGCTTGCGGTATTCGGTGAGAATGTTTTCAATCCGTTTGTGAGACTGGGTCGGCAATCGTCCGCCAATATGGGAAACCACCTGTGCCGCGCAATAAGAACCCATGATGGCCGAGTCCATCAAACTCCGGTCATTGATCAAGCCATAGAGGGCTCCAGCCGCATAAAGGTCTCCCGCTCCCGTGGTATCCACCGCATCGACAGGAAAAGTGCCGACCTGCACAGGCTCATGACCACTTTTCCCGGCAAGTGAGCCACTCGAACCCAGGGTCAAAAACAAGGTATCCACCAACGCCAATAGTTTATCAAACGCCTTGCGAGAATCGGTTTCTCCTGTCATGGCCTGAGCTTCCACTTCATTGCAAAACAGGATATCAACGTTCCATTGGATAAAGTCCGCCAGGCTGTCCTTAAAAGTATTGACCACAAACGCGTCACTCAAAGTAAAAGCCACCGGAATGCCCTCTTTCTTAGCGATCTTCGCCATATGGAGTCCGGCCTCGCGGGTTTCATCGCCAGTCCACAAATAGCCTTCCACATAAACGGCTTTGGCATTCTGGATAATGGTTTCATCCACATTATCAGGATGAAGCATAGAAGAAACGCCCAAGTTCGTCAGCATCGTGCGTTCGGCATCTGGAGTGATGAGAATCACGCAGGTGCCGGTACCCTCATCATCAGAACCAGGCCCACTGAACCCAACCTCGCAGGACCGCATGTCTTCCGTGTAATGCTTCCCATTATCATCATTAGCCACACGGCCCAGATAATAAGACTTGGCCCCCAGAACACTGGCTCCATGAATGGTATTAGCGGCGGAACCACCCGATGAAAGTTTGCGTGGCTTTGACTTCAGAGTATTTAAAACTTTTTCCTGCTCGACTGCGGTAGAAAGGGTCATGCCCCCTTTGGTCACCGATATTTTTTCTATAAAAACATCATCAACCTGAACTTCAATATCTACCAACGCGTTTCCTATCCCGACCAGATCGTAATTCATATAGTAATATTCTTAGTGATTAAAGTAGTTAATGGTCTATCAGCTATGGCGGGAATTTATTTCATCGCCGGTTTGACAAACATTTTATAAACAATGAGACCAAATAGCGTTACACCTGCCACAAAAAAAGCACCTCCTGATGCCTGAGCAATCAGGGCAATAGACTCCTTCGCCGCCCCGGTTGACCCCATCCCCGGTGCCAGAAAGCCGGACACCAGCCAGAAGACTCCATACCCCAGGCTCCCAAATCCACTGAGCAGCGAAACTCCTAATTGTGCGCGTGCTGGAAAGTTCAACCAGGCCACCAGCAATGAAAATGCAATGCTGATGACACCCATAGTCTGCGAGTGCAGATGGGCGCGCTTCATATAAACCCAGGATTTTTTGATCACTTTATCGGCTTTGGCTTGATCGCCCTGATAAACTCCGGATAATGCCTCTTTGGCACTCGCCTTGAAGGTGTCTTTGATGCTATCTTCGCAACAACCAAAGGACAGACCCATCACCCCCCCAAACAGGATCGCCACCATAGCGACCAAAACACCGTATTTGATATGCGAAAAATCGATCATGAACTCACCTGAAAAGTTGTTTATCAATGCCCACTTAACACAGATTCGCTAATGCTCCGGGATTTGTCAATTGTAAAATTATTTTCAACAGAGTAGAATTTTCCCTAATGAAAAATCTCCGCCATAAAACCAAAACAATTATTGCTCTGCACACACTCTGTTTCTTTTTAGTGGCGGCCTTCCCCGTAAGCGCCGAGGCTCACGAAAAGGGTGTCCTGCTATTCCAGAAGAAAGTCAAAAAAGTTCTTGCCAGCTCCTGTCTGAGAAAAAATAATTTTGGCATTAAAATATATTCGCTCGACCGTGGTGAATCCCTTTTCGAATTGCGCGCGGAAAAATTATTTGTTCCCGCCTCGAATTTAAAAATTCTCACTACTGCCGTTGCACTCCAGACCCTCGGGCCTAATTACCGTTTTCCAACACGGCTCTATACCGATGGAACATTGAAGAATGAAGTGTTAAAAGGCAATCTTTATATCAAGGGTTATGGCGACCCAAAATTTGTCACAGAACAAATGTGGCTTCTGGTCAACAAGTTGAAAAATCTTCCTGTACGTAAAATCACCGGAAATATTATTGGCGACGATTCTTTCTTCGATGGCAGAAAACGAGTGAAGACATGGATCAAGAACCCAGGTGCGCAGGCCTATGAGGCTCCTCTGGGAGCCTTGTCTTTCAACTTCAACACAGTCAAGGCTTATGTGAGCCCCGGCCCTAAAGCGGGGAGCAGGCCAAAAATTGTTATCGAGCCAGATACCGAATACATCACTCTCGACAATCAAGCCAGAACCATCAAGCCCGGCAAACGCAACCGACTGATCGTCAATCGGGTGGATCACAATGGATTTGACGAGATCACAGTTTCAGGAGGGATTCGTCTGAATCAGCCCCGCGCCCAATATTTCTTAAATATTACCGACCCAACCCTGTACACTTTGAGCGCACTAAAAAAATATCTGGGACATGCGGGCATCCAGTTCAAGGGGAAAACTGAACTGGGGAAAGTTCCCGAAACAGCGATGGAATTATTAACTCACGAGTCAGAACCCCTCACACTGGCGCTCCAGGGCCTCAACAAGTTCAGCAACAATTTTGTAGCAGAACAGATTTTAAAAACCATAGGGACTGAGAAATACGGCCCACCCGGCACCACCCTGAAAGGCCTTAAAGCTTTTGAAGAATATTTGATGGAGCTGGGATACCGACAGGGCCAGTACAAGGTTCTCGATGGTTCCGGCTTGTCACGGCAGAACCGGTTGTCGCCGCAATTAATTATTGATGTCCTCCGCTACGTCAAAAATGATCTGGGAGTCTACCCGGAGTTTGTTTCCGCACTAGGTGTGATGGGGGTAGATGGGAATGTGAAAAACAGAATGCGTGGAGTGGAAATTTCGGAGCGGGCACGCGTTAAAACCGGAACCCTGAATTTTGTCAGCGCGCTTTCCGGTTATTTTCAATCCCTTGATGGAGAAACTTTTGCTTTTTCAATTTTAATGAACAGTTTGAAATGCTCAAATGGCAGGATAAAAAAACTACAAGACCAGATCATCCGGGCAGGACTGCACTTCCAACGCATCCCTACAGGTAGCGTAACTCCCGAGATACAAGAAAAAGTTTCGCCTTCTTCCGGTTCGGCCCCTTAAAACACTTCTGATTTATCCACCAAAAACCTTGCTGTTTTCCTTGCGGTCTTCTTCCAGGATTTTTTTCCAATCCCTTTTCACATGAGGGGAGGCCAGAAAATCCTCATAAATGGATTTCGCCAGTTCCATACGGTCAATGCCTTCCGGCGCAACCTGGATATCCAATTGAGCCAGAGCCATGTCAAAATCCCGGTCCAACAAGGCGGCAGAATCCATATCACATTCTTTCAGTGCCTGACGAACGGTCGCGGGATCATTACCAAAACGTCTTGCAACCTCATTGAGGTTGGCAGGCCGGTATTCCTTTTTAGGACCAATGCCCAAATGATAGGCACAGAACAGGCTGAAAGCATCCAGCCCCCCCGTCAACGGCTTTTCTGAAACAGACGGATTTTTCGCGACAGAGCTATCAACAGACTGCTGCGAAGGCGGTGCCGCTCTCCCAGTCCCTCTTCCCCCTCTTTCCCGATAGGATGGTTTTTCTCCACTCGGACCAGTCGGGTTACCGCTATTGTTGCGTTTTGGACGATAAGGGTTCTTAGCATTTTGAGGTTTGCGGGTATTACTTGAACCGGAACTATTTTTACTGGCTATGCTGATGTGAGAAGTCAACGCCTGAGAAGAAGAAGGGCTGGAGGAAACCCACGGATGGATTCCGCCTTTTCTCTGCCCAGAGTTTGGTCTTTGGTTTTGATTTTGGTTATTCCCGGTCGCATTTCCCTGGCGGTTTTGGGGTTTCCGCGAGTTGCTCCCACTTTTCCTAAATGAGCCTGTTTTTTTCAAAATACTATTCCTTTAATTGTAAGGTGGAGTGTCATGGTTATGATCATCCTCTTTATTTTTAATTTTTATTAATGGGTTAAGTGCTCGAGTTCATCCACCAAGGCAGAAAATTTAGCCAAAGCGGTTCTAACCGGTTCAGGTGAAAGCATATCCACCCCGGCAGATTTCAACAGGTCTATCGGATATTTCGATCCGCCTGATTTCAAAAAACCCAGGTAGTCGTTCAACTCCGTCTCTCCGCCAGAGAAAACCCGGTCAGCCAAAGCATAGGCTGCGGAAATACCTGTGGCATATTTATAAACATAAAAGCTGAAATAAAAATGCGGGATGCGAAAACATTCCAGCGACAAACAATCATCCAGAACAACCCCCGGACCAAAATAACGCTCAATGAGATCCCTATAAATCTTTTTGAAAGATTCCAGCGTCAAAGGCTCATTACCTTCCATCGCCTTATACACCTGATGTTCGAATTCGGCAAACATGGTCTGCCGGTACAACGTACCGCGAAAATTATCAATCTCCCGGCAAATGAGATAAATCCGCATATCCGGAGCAATATCCTGACTCAGGAAGTGGCGGGTCAAAAGAGCTTCGTTAAAGGTAGAAGCCACCTCAGCCACAAAGATCGTGTAGTCGGAGTACAAATAAGGCTGATTTTTTCTGGAATACCACGAGTGCATCGAATGCCCCGCTTCGTGCGCAAGGGTGTAGGCACTGTTGATATTGTCCTCCCGGTAATTCATAAGAATGAAGGGATTCGAATCGTAGCACCCTGATGAATAAGCCCCGCTCCGCTTGCCTTTATTTTCATACCGGTCTGTCCAGCGGTCACCCGACAACCCGCGTGCCAGTTGTTCGACATACTCCTCACCCAAAGGCTTCAGCGCAGACTGAATCTCTTCCACCGCTTGCTCGAAGGGCATATGCCATTTCATGTCCTTCACCAGTGGAACACTGCAATCATACATATGCAACGCATCCAGCTTTAATAGACGTTTTCTTAAGTCAAAATATTTATAAAGCGGGTCAAGGTTTTGATGCACCGATTCGAGCAGGTTGTCATAAACCTCCACCGGGATATTTTCAGCAAACAGCGCCTTGGCCCGGTAACTGGGAAACTTTTTGGCCCGCGAGTAAAACAAATCCTTTTTTATGCTACCGGCAAGTAAAGTGGAATAGGTATATTGATGCGATTCATAAGCCTTGTAGTAGGTATTAAACGCATCCTGCCTGACCCTGCGGTCATAACTCTGTAGAAGGCTCTGAAAATTCCCATGAGTGAGAGAAACCGTTTCGCCGTTTTCATCCTCAATCTCGCCAAGTTGCAGATCGGCATTATCGAGCATATCAAACGCATCCCGCATACCCCGTCCCATTTCGCCAGACGCGGCTATAAGTGCCTCCTCCTTTTCCGAGAGAGTGTGAGCCCGGTAACGCAAAACCTGCTCCAGATGGAATCGATAAAACTCCAGTTCCTTGTCAGCTAAAAAAACCTGCATCGTGTCATCAGGAATTGACATGATTTCTGGCTGGATAAAACTGGCAGCTCTGCTCGCCTCATTGACCAGCATCATGACTTTCTCAAAGTTTCCCTGATAAAGACTGTTGGTCTTATCTTCATCGTTTTTAAGATGGGCAAACGTATAAAGCTTTTCTAACTGACGGGAAAAGTTCATATCAAACTCAAGGCATACCTTGAGCTTATGTGCAGCCCCTCCCAAGGTGCCGGCAAAAGAAGCGTATTTTTCAACCTCCGCTTCCAACTCGGTCAACTCAGCACTCCAGATATCATCGCAGGAATACAACCCTGTCAAATCCCATTGGGACTCCACGCTCACTTCATCACGCGCAAGGGTTCCTGCCTTGGCATCCATAATCAGGATAGGGTAGGAAACATAGGTCTCCAAAAGGTGATTATCATTCTTTACCGTATTGCCTGCTCTATAGTTTTTAAATGAATTTCAAGTTTGGCCTGTTTTTCAGAAAGGGTGGTTTTCCTTTTCTCGTCTTTTTCAATGACGTCGGCAGGCGCCTTCTTTACAAAATTCGGGTTGGAGAGTTTCTTATCTAAAAATATGAGGTCTTTTTCAATTTTTTTCAACTCTTTTTCTATGCGGTTGCGTTCTTCCTCGAAATCCATCATGCCTTCAAGAGGAATAATCAGGTCCATTTCTCCCAATACCGAAGATGCCGAGACCTTGGGTTTTTCGATATCAGGGCCTATAGTTATTTGATCCACACGGGCCAATTCGCAGATAAAATCGGAGTGTTTTTTCAAAATCGCTTCTAGATCAGCATGGCGGGTTTTGATTAAGGCGTTTAGTTTCAACCCTGGATTGAGATTCATCTCACCCCGGATATTTCGCACGCCCGTAATGACTTCCATCACCTTCCCCATAGCCTCTTCCACCTCCGTATCGCTTTTGGCAACATCGAATTCGGGAAAAGCACTGACCATAATACTGTCCCCGCTTTTGGGCAGTTTCTGCCATATCTCTTCTGTGATGAACGGCATAAACGGATGCAGAAGTTTCAGAGCCGCCTCCAGCACATGCACAAGAACATTTTGCGCCGCTATTTTTTCAGAACCCTGTAAACGAGATTTAACAAACTCAATATACCAGTCGCAGTATTCATTCCAGATGAACTTGTAAACCGCCAGAGAGGCATCATTAAATTTAAAATTCTCCAGAGCTTGATTGACTTCCCGCGTGGTGTTGTTCAGTCGGCTCAAAATCCACTTATCGGCGATGGACCTTTCTGCCTTCTCATCCAGTTGGCAGGTACCTTGATAACCCTCCAGGTTCATGAACACAAACCGGGAAGCATTCCAGAGCTTGTTGCAAAAATTGCGGTAACCTTCGATACGATCCTCCGCCAGTTTGATATCCCGGCCTTGAGCAGCAAAAGCCGCCAGCGTGAACCGCAACGCATCTGTTCCGTATTCTTCCATAACAGCCAAAGGATCGATCACGTTTCCTTTGGTCTTGCTCATTTTCTGACCTTCTGCATCGCGTATCAGGGCATGGATATAGACATGACGGAATGGCACATCATCCATAAACTTGATTCCCATCATGATCATGCGCGCCACCCAGAAAAACAGGATGTCGAATCCAGTACAAAGAACCGAAGTGGGATAAAACCGTTTCAGCGTTTCCGTTTTTTCCGGCCAGCCCAATGTAGAAAACGGCCAGAGAGCAGAGCTGAACCAGGTGTCCAGCACATCGGTCTCCTGCTCCAGGTCGGTTGAAGAACAGGCTGAACAATTTTTTGGTGTCTCCCGAGCTACCTGAATCTCTCCACAATCCTTACACGTCCATGCGGGAATCTGGTGTCCCCACCAGATCTGCCGGGAAATACACCAGTCACGAATATTTTCCATCCACTCAAAATAGGTATTCTCCCAAAATTTCGGGACAATTTTTATAGTGCCATCTCTCACCGCCTTTATCGCCGGCTCCGCTAGAGGCTTGGCTCTGACAAACCATTGCTTGGACAAATAAGGCTCCACCACCGTTCTGCAACGGTAGCAATGACCAACAGAATGGTTCAGGTCTTCTATTTTCAGCAGGACTCCCGCGTCTTTTAAATCTTCCACCAGTTTCTTTCGGCATTCAAAACGGTCCAGCCCTTCATAAGCCTGGCCAGCCTCGGCGTTCATGGTGCCATCGGGGTTCATCACGTTGACCGAAGCGAGGTCATGCCGCCGCCCGATTTCAAAGTCATTTGGGTCATGGGCAGGAGTCACTTTAAGAGCTCCCGTGCCAAAAGAAGTATCGACATAACTGTCTTCGATGAGCGGAATTTCTCTATTCACCACAGGCAGGATCAACGTCTTGCCCTTGAATTCCGTGTAGCGCTCATCTTCCGGGTTGACCGCCACAGCGGTATCTCCCAGCATGGTTTCCGGTCGGGTGGTGGCAATGATGAGAGAACCCGCGCCCTCTTTAAAAGGATATTTTAAATGATACAGGTGCCCCGCCTTGTCCTCGTGTTCCACTTCCAAATCAGAAAGTGCCGTGTGGCAACGGGGACACCAGTTGATGATATAGTCACCTTTGTAAATCAGCCCCTCTCCATAAAGCGTGACAAAAACTTCGCGAACCGCCTTGGATAATCCCTCGTCCATAGCAAAACGGTCGCGTTCCCAATCCAGCGAACTGCCCAGTGTTTTCAACTGTTCAGTGATGGTTCCTCCAGCTTCGTTCCGCCATTTCCACACCCGTC